>CAJKOJ010000013.1 GCA_905201505.1 uncultured Eubacteriales bacterium
TTATTAGACATATTTTAAGGGAAAATAACTTAATAAATATTATCTGTGCAGTTTATTATATTGCAGTAAATATTCTGTATATATTTAAACTTATAAGTTTTTATGATGAAATAATTTTAAAGCCTGTTGAGATAAATGACAGTTTAACCATTGTGGCAAAGGCTTTAGATGATAAAAAAGACAATAAATATTAAAAAAACTGCTGCAAAAGAACGCAGCAGTTTTTTTAACGCTATGTCCAGTATGAACTAATTTCATTACTGCTTAGCTGATTAATAAATTTATAGTTAAGTTCTACAAAAAAGTATATTTCTTGAAGTATATCTGATACGGCGGCATAATTTGTAAGTTCTTCTTTTGTTATGGGAAGCGGGACTTTTTCAAACTTTGTAATTGTTTCCTTTACTGAAATAAGATCGTCTTTATAAGTTGCTTTATTATGTATGTTGTTGCTTATTTTATAAAGTAGGCTGCTTATTTCATCTATCATAGGTGAAATACTGTTTGTACATTTGGCTAAATTTCTATGCAATCTGCCTATTGTACGAAGCTGCTCTTTACGCATACCAAGGTATTCATTAAAATAATGGGATTTGTCAGATTCTACATTATAGCTGTTATCAATAACTTTGTTACGGCATTCTCTCAGTTTATGATATATAAATGTGAGCCAATCTTCGTCAAATTCTTTTTCACCCTGTATACAAAGGGCTGTTTTTTTCAGAAGGTCACTTATGTCAAGTTCTATAATTTCACAATCACGCTCAATTTTCTTTGACATATCTCTGAAAAAGATATTGAGAATAAGAGCTGAAAGTGTACCTATAAAAAGCAAAAGTACTTCATTATATACTGTGGAAAAATGGAAATTGCCCATTATGAGAAAGTGTGTGGTAACAACTGTACTGGAGGATAATGTTCCGAGCCAGTCTAAAACATAACTTACAGCAACAAGCTGTGCCATAAATATAAAAAATGAAAGTTCATTGTAACCGATATATGTAAATAAAAAATAGGCTGTAATCATAGCATAGAAATAGGACATAACACGTTTTATAACATCGTGCACAGTTTCTTTTTTTGTGTCTTGTATACTGAGGAGTGTTATAACAGCAGCACTGGCACTGTGGGTAAGCCCTATAAGATGACAGAGAAAATATGATATAGTGCTGCCTGCCGCTATTCTAAAGACCTTATTGAAATTTATTTTATGCAAAACAATCAATCCTTTATAAAATAGTTATTTACAGTATACATCATTATATAAGTTTTGTAAAATATAAATTTGAACAAATGCGGCTTTTATAGTTATAATAAATTTTCAAAAAAAGTACTTGCAATATTTTGTAAAATATGATATAGTTCTCTCTATGGAAAACAATTGTACATAGAGGGAGCACAATATATGAGTGGAAATTCGGACTATTACATTGTTGACAAAAGGGTAATGCCTGAGGTCTTTATAAAAGTAGTTGAGGCCAAAAAACTGTTTGATAAAGGTGCAGCAGCTTCTGTACAGGAGGCAGTTGACAAGGTTGGTGTCAGCAGAAGTGCTTATTATAAGTACAAGGATTATGTTTCTGCTATTGGCAGTGACACAAGAGGAAAAATTGTCATACTTGCTTTTAACCTTGAGGATAAGTCAGGTCTTTTATCTCTTGTGCTCAATATAATGGCTGATAATGGTGCAAATGTTCTTACTATAAATCAGACAATACCTATAAACAATGTGGCAAATGTTACAATTACAATAGATACCGGCAATATGACAATAGGGGTCAGGGATTTGCTGGAGAATATATCAAGGGTCCACGGAGTGTTGGCTCTTAAAATAATAGCTAGGGAGTGAATTAAAAATGGCAGTTATTGCAGTGTTAGGTTATGGTACAGTAGGTTCAGGTGTGGTTGAGGTTATCCGCACTAATAAGGAAAGTATTGAATCAAAGGCAGGACAGCCCATTGATATTAAATATGTGCTTGATTTAAGGGATTTTCCTAATGATTCTGTACAAAATATTATCACACATAACTATGACGATATTTTAAATGATCCAAGTGTTGAAGTCGTAGTTGAAGTAATGGGTGGTACAAATCCTGCATACACATTTGTAAAAAGTGCATTGCAGAAGGGAAAGAGTGTTTGTACATCTAACAAGGAACTTGTGGCTGCACATGGCGGCGAGCTTATGAGGATTGCAAAGGAAAATAATGTAAACTTCCTTTATGAGGCTTCTGTAGGCGGAGGAATTCCTATTATAAGACCTATTAACAGAAGTATTACATCAGATAAGATTGAAGAAATTACAGGTATCTTAAACGGTACAACAAACTATATGCTTTCTAAAATGACCCATGAGGATTTAGAATACAATGATGTTTTAAGTGATGCACAAGCTAAGGGCTATGCAGAAAGAAACCCTGACGCAGATGTTGAGGGATATGATGCATGCAGAAAAATAGCTATATTGGCCTCTCTTGCTACAGAGAAGGCTGTAAGCTATGATGATATATATACAGAAGGAATTACGAATATATCCAAAACAGATATTGCCTATATAAAGAAAATGGGAGGTGCTGTAAAACTTCTTGCTACAGCTAAATTTGAGGGTGACAAAGTATGGGCTATGGTTGCACCTACAATTGTAATGCCTGAAAATCCATTAAGTATGGTAAATGATGTATTTAATGCTATTTTAATTAAGGGAAATATGCTGGGTGATGTAATGTTTTACGGCAAGGGTGCAGGAAAGTTGCCTACAGCAAGTGCTGTTGTTTCAGACATTGTAGATGCTGTAAAGCATAAAGATGTAAATCTCGGTATAGGCTGGGCAGAAACAAAGCAGGAACTTATGAGTGTAGATGAGGTTGTTGTTAAAAAGTTTGTCAGAGTTGAATATAATGACAAGGCTGAAGCTAAGGCTGATGTTTTAAAGGTGTTCGGAGTTGACAAGATAATGGAATTCTTTGGAATGGACAATGAATTTGCCTTTGTAACA
This sequence comes from uncultured Eubacteriales bacterium, assembly GCA_905201505.1. Classification (GTDB taxonomy): domain Bacteria; phylum Bacillota; class Clostridia; order Lachnospirales; family CAG-274; genus Gallispira. The sequence goes on from CAJKOJ010000013.1 coordinate 2,997, forward strand.
AATGCTGCAAAGGAAGGCGAAATTAATGACAAGCTTAATGAATTAATCAATTGTAAGGGTATTGTTGGTATCCTTAATACTATAAGAATGGAAGGCTAGGAGGAACATTATGTTAATCGTAAAAAAATTCGGCGGTTCATCAGTTGCTAATGCTGAAAGAATTAATCACGTTGCACAGACAATTGTAAACAGCTACAAGGAAGGCAACCAAGTTGTTGTTGTACTCAGTGCACAAGGTGATACAACTGACGAACTTATTGAAAAAGCTATGGAGATTAATCCTGAAGCAAGTAAAAGAGAAATGGATATGCTTTTATCCACAGGAGAACAGCAGTCTGTTGCTCTTATGGCTATGGCTATTGAAAGATTGGGATACCCTGTTATATCTCTTAATGCTTTTCAGTGCAAGATTTATTCTACATCTACATACAGCAATGCAAGAATAAAGGATATTTCAACTGAGAGAATAACAAATGAACTTTCAAAAAAGAATATTGTAATTATTACCGGTTTCCAAGGCGTTAACAGACATCTTGATATTACAACTTTGGGAAGAGGCGGTTCTGATACATCTGCAGTTGCTTTAGCTGCAAAGCTTGGGGCTGATTTATGCGAGATATATACAGATGTTGACGGTGTATATACATGTGACCCGAGAATTGTAAAATCTGCTAAAAAGCTTGATGAAATAACATATGATGAAATGCTTGAACTTGCAAGCTTAGGTGCAAAGGTTTTGCACAATCGTTCTGTTGAGCTTGCTAAAAAATATAATGTAAATTTAGTTGTACGCAGCAGTATGACAGATGCTGAGGGTACTGTTGTTAAGGAGGAAGCAAAAGTGGAAAAAATGTTAGTAAACGGTGTTGCCGTAGATAAGGACGTTGCAAGAATTGCTGTAATGGGTGTAAAAGATGAACCAGGTGTTGCTTTTAAAATATTCTCTTTATTAAGCAGAGAAAAAATCAGCGTTGACCTTATAATTCAGTCAATAGGAAGAGATTCCAATAAGGATATTTCATTTACAGTAACCAAGGGTGATATGATTGCCGCAGTTGACCTTATTAAAGCTAATAAGGAATCAATTGGTTTCCAGGATATAAGTTACAATGATCATGTGGCAAAGGTATCAGCAGTAGGTGCAGGTATGGCAACTAATCCGGGTGTTGCATCTATGATGTTTGAAGCGACATACGACGCAGGTATTAATGTAAAAATGATTTCAACTTCTGAGATAAAGATAACTGTTCTTGTAAGTGAAAGTGATGCAGACAGAGCTGCAAATGTTATTCATGACAAATTTATGAATGCAGGAATTCAGGCAAACAGTTAATCACATTTATTGTAAAATGTAATATATTATATTAAGGAGTTAAGGGCGCTCCCCTCTCCCTTAATTAACCTGCAAAGGGCTGCAGACGATTAAAATATCGTTATACAGCTCTTTGTTTTTTTGTCTAAATTTAAAATATTACAATTTAAGTAATTTTCATTGTTAATTTTGCCTATTGTAAATAATGCGAAAATATGTAATAATTGTAAATATATAAACTGCAAGTAATTATTAAAACATATTTTTTGAACTGTCTATAATGGGGAAATCAGACAAGTTAAAGATAATATGAAAAGAATAGTACCCAAAGGGGGAAGCAAAGTGGGTAGAAAACTGGAAAAGAACAATAGTTATTGTAATTTTGTTGAAGTAATAAAAGCAGACAATGAGAAAGATGAGCTTAATATAAGCAAAACCTATTTTGAAAAGATAATGGACAGTATTCCGGGAGGTCTGTCTGTTTATAAATTTGTTGGCAATGAGGTAAAAACATTATATTTTTCTCCTAAGATAGCTGCTATGATGGGAATGACTATTGAAGAGTATGAGAAAGTAATTGGTTTGGATCATACTATTAATGGAGTATATGCACCGGACAGAGAAATATTTGTTGAACGTGAGCGTAAGGCAATAGAAAATGCAGGTCCATTAAATATAAATGTAAGAATTGTACATAAAAACGGTAGTCTTGTATGGGTAAATATAAATGCAACAGGTATGAGACAAAAGGATAATTCTATAATTTGTTTTTCTGTTATACAGCCTATAGAAGAATATTCTGATGTATACTCAGATATTCTTGATGAGGTACAGGAGCCGATATATATTCTGGACTACGATACAAAGGAATTTTTATATGTAAATAAAAAGGCGAAAGATATATTTCTGTTATGCAATGATTTTGTAAATTTTGACAAGTACTGTGAATTTTGTAATACAGATAAAATAAATAATAAAGATTATTCTATAATTGATGAGGTTAAAATTGAGAATAAAACTTATCAGTTAAAAAGTAAAACAGCACAGCTTTACAGTAAAAAAGTTATTGTAACATATATGACAGATATAACAGAAAATAAAGTGCTTAAATCAAGGCTTAATTATGCAATTGAGATGATGACCTGCGGCTGTACCAAAGCAAAACTTGATGATTTATGGACTGTAATAGAGGCTAACGAGAATTTTTATAATATGATTGGCTATACCCAAAGTGAATTTGAAAAAATACACAAAAATGGGTTGTTAAATATTATACTTAAAAATCAAGCTAACCAAGTAAAAAATCACGTAAAAAGTAAGCTTGCTGAAGAAGGTGTTGCAAAAACCGAATACTGTATTATGACAAAAAGCGGGGATATTATATATGTAATTGACCAAAGTGCCTTAGTTGAGGAGAACGGAGAGCAATTTGTATATACTACTTTTTTTGATATTACAGACAGCAAGTTTGCCGAAGTTATTAAAGAAGCACGTTATCAGAAAGAACTGGAATACAGAAATTCTATGCTTGAGAGTTTACTTGCTTATTGTGTGCTTGATGTAAGTGAGAATGAGATAATTGAGTACAAAAGTAAATTTGGTGAAAACAAAGATGAACTGGAATGTAAAACTCTTGTACAGGTAATTAATAATGTAACAGAGAAAGTATGTTCTGATGAAACAATTGATTATTTAAAAAGACAATACAATAAGGATAAGCTTGAAAGAAATTATAGTATAGGCGAAAAATGTTTTATAAATGAACATTACTTTAAATATACTGATGGGAGCGGTACATGGGTTTCAATACAGACTAACATAAAACTAAATCCAAAGACAAAAAAACTTGAAGCCTTTATTTATCTCAGAGATATAACAGATGATAAACAGTTAGCTATGGCAGCGGTAAAGGAAATTAAACGAGAGTATGATTTTATTGCTTGTATAGATGCAATACATAACAATTCTATTATGCTGGATTCATCAAGTAATGAAGAGTGTAATAAAATACAGTGCCCGGATTATAATGCTGAGGTTTTAAGGTATTCTTCTACTCTGATATTGCCTGAGGACAGAGAACTTGCAATAAAAAGAATGTCCCTTTCTCAAGTTCTTAAAGAACTTGAAAAAAAGGATGTTTATGAGTTTATTCACAGAGAAGTTGTAATTGCAGGTATAGAGAAATATAAAAAGATTAAGTATACATATCTTGATAAGGACAAGAAGCTGCTGCTCTTTTCTCAGAAGGACATAACAGAGTTTATGGAAAAGGAGCAAAAGGATTGGATAAGTAAATTTATAAAGACTGAAGGAAAAGGCAATATAAAAAATCTTGTGTCAGATTGTATAAAAAGGCAGGAAGATTTAAGACAAGAAATACTTCAAAAAGTTCATTATAACAACCTGACAGGGCTTTTAAATGTTAATGGTTTCTGTATTGAAACAAAAAGGCTCATTGAGGAAAATAAGGATAAGGAATTTTGCATATTAATAAATGATATCAATAATTTTAAGGCTTTCAATGAACTTTTTGGAAGAACAAAGGGCGATGAACTCTTAAAATATATTGGAAGCTGTTTTAAAGATGTTATTTCTGAAAAGGTAGGAGTATGCGGATATTTGGGGACAGATGATTTTGCTGCCTGTTTTGCCTATACTTCTGACAGTGATATTGAAGAAATAATTACAAATATTGAAAAGAAAATAAAAGAATTTTATGTAGATTATGAATTTATTATAAGTGCAGGAGTATATAAGGTTGAATCAGAGGAAATGCCGGTTACCGCCATGTCTGACAGGGCCGAGCTTGCTCTTAATAAAGCAAAGGAAGATTCTTTGCAGTATTGTATATACGATGATAAAATGAGGTCAAATCTTATAAAGGAACAGGAAATTGTAAATGAGTTTTCAACTGCATTAAAAGAACAGCAGTTTAAGATGTATTTACAGCCTCAGTATGATATTGAGACAGGTAAAATAGCTGGTGCAGAAGCACTTGCGAGATGGGTACACCCGACAAAAGGTGTTGTTCCGCCGGGAGAATTTATACCTGTGCTTGAAAAAAATGGACTTATACCACAGCTTGACAGATATATTGCAAATGAAGCTTGCAGTGTCAGTGCCTTGTTAAGGGATACGTTTTCAGGTGCTATGCCTCCTTCAATTGCTATAAATTTATCAAGAGCTGATATTTTTAGTCCTGAATTTACTGCAGGGCTTGATAGAATAAGAGAAAATTATAATCTGCCGCCTTCTGCCTTAAGAATAGAAATTACGGAATCTTTATATGTTGAACAACCTGAGTTTATGTCTGAATTTATAGATGGTTTGAGAAATAAGGGATATAGGGTTGAAATGGACGACTTTGGCAGCGGTTATTCATCCCTTAATGCTTTAAAGGATATGAATATTGACCTTCTTAAACTTGATATGAATTTTCTTTCTGCTGTAAATACAGAAAAAGGTGCAAAAATTGTCAAATCAGTTGTATATATGGCAAGAGAACTTGATATTCCTGTACTTGCAGAAGGCATAGAGAAAAAAGAACAGGTGGATTTCCTTAAAAATATAGGATGTAAATATGCTCAGGGATATTATTATGCTAGACCTATGCCTGTGGAAGATTATATTAATCTGCTGATGTCAAGAATATATGACAGGATAAAATAAAGTGTGTTATGATTTTTAAATATACGGCAAGTATTATATAGATACTTGCCGTTTTTGTGTTTTAAAATAGTTAGCTGCAAATTTAACAGTTTATATATTTTTATTTTGACTTTAATACAGCTCTCTCTATAGCTGTTTCCATAACGCAGCAGGCAAGTGTACCAACTGCGTTTATATCAGCAGTGACATTGCCTACGGAAATAGCATATACACTGTCTCCATCAAGCATTGTATGAACAGGATTTATACGTCTTGCAAGCCCGTTTTGTGCCATAGATGCAATTTTGCAAAGCATTGACTTTTCAAAATTAGCATTTGTAATTATTGCACCTATTGTTGTGTTGCTCGCAAATTGACTTTTTGGTGCAAGGGATTTAAACATTTCTTCTTTAAAGTCGAGAAAAGCTGTACCTTCTTTATTGGTAAGTCCTGCAATTTTACAACCTTTATTGTCAAACACATCACCAAAGGCATTTACTATGACAATTGCACCAAGTTTTAAATCACCTATTTGTACTGAGTATACTCCAAGCCCTGACTTTTGTGACTGGCTCATACCATAAAGTTTTCCTACAGCTGCACCTGTGCCTCCGCCTACAGAACCTTCCTTAACTTCATTTTTTTCTGAATTAATGCATGCTTTATATCCCATTTCTTTATCGGGACGTACTTCAGAGTTCTTATATGCCAGGTCGAATATACAGCTTTGGCAGACAAGAGGAACTTTTGTTACACCCGTATCAAAGCCTATATTTTTCTCTTCAAGATATTGCATAACACCTGCAGAAGCATCGAGCCCAAAGGCGGAACCACCGCTTAAAACAAGTCCATGTATGCTGTCAGCGTGCATAAGTGGATTTAAAAGAGGTGTTTCCCTTGAGGCAGGACCTCCGCCTCTTATATCAATGCCTGCTCTCATACCTTGTTCAGATAAAATAACGGTTACTCCTGTACCATTTTCATAATCCTGAGCATTTCCTATTTTAAAGTTGCCTATGTCTGTAAGTTTAATTTCTTTCATTGTAATTCTCCCTTTTATACTGTATTGGTTTTATCTTATAGTTGGCAGATAAAGTTAAGTTTATTTGTATAATGTTCAAATTTAATTTGTGATTTTATACCACAAGTATACCACTGTTTTACTTATGCAGCAAGTACTGGAATATATGTGAAGATTATAATAGTAAATGCTGATGGCAGAGTTAAAAGTATGATTGGTACAGAACTTGTAAAGAATAAGATAACAAAGTTAAAAAAGATGTTGTAAAGTGTATGTAATGGTGATAAAATAACTGTGAAGTTTTGAGAGTATGTGTTTTGCAATAGATTTTAAATTATAAAATGAGGTGTACTATGAAAACATTTAGTGTTGAGCCTGATATAAAAATAATGGATACTGTAAAGGAATTCTGCGAGTACTATGGCATTGGCAAAGGTGACCTTGTGTTTGTCAGTGAAAGTACTTATAGCAAACATTTAAAAGGTCACATTGATGATGCATATATATGTAATTACAGAAAGTATGGCAGCGGTGAACCTACAGATGTTATGGTTGAGAATATTTATAATGAAGTAAAAAATTATAAATACAAGAGGGTTTTTGCTGTTGGAGGCGGCACTATTTTAGATGTTGCTAAGCTTTTTTCACTTAAGAACATATCGCCTGTTAATGATTTGTATGATAAAAAGCTTGATATAGTAAGGGAAAAGGAGCTTATACTGGTACCTACCACATGCGGAACAGGTTCAGAAGTAACAAATATTGCTATATTGGAGCTTACTAAAAAAGGAACAAAATTTGGACTTGCCGAGCCTGAGCTTTTTGCTGATGATGCCGTATTAATACCTGAGCTTGTTGAAAATCTACCTTTCAGATTTTTTGCAACAAGTTCCATTGACGCACTTATTCATTCTATTGAATCTTATACATCGCCTAAGGCAAATCCTTTTACAGAGATCTTTTCATTAAAGGCTATGTCTATGATTTTAGAGGGTTATAAAAAAATTGCAAGTGAAGGTGAAGAAGCAAGAAAGCCAATTATGAAAGAATTTCTTATTGCAAGTACTTATGCAGGAATTGCTTTTGGAAATGCAGGATGTGCAGCTGTTCATGCTATGAGCTATCCTTTGGGTGCTAAATATCATGTGCCTCATGGAGAAGCTAATTATGCTATGTTTACAGGTGTGTATAAGGAATATATGTCAATAAAGTCTGAGGGAAAGATTGCTGAGCTTAATAAATATCTGGCTGATATACTTAATTGTGATAAAAATAAAGTTTATGATGAAATTGAGATTTTGCTTAATAATATATTACCAAAGAAATCACTGCATGAGTATGGTATGAAAGAAAGTGAAATAAAGGAGTTTACAGAATCTGTTATGGAAAAGCAGGGAAGGCTGATGGCTAATAATTTTGTTGAGCTTAAGGGTGAGCAGGTATACAACATATATAAAAGTCTTTATTAAAAATTCTGTTAACAGAAAGAAATATAACGATATTTCTTTTTTTATAAAAATTTCTTGTAAAAAAATGTAATTTGTAATAAACTTATATCAAGAAATAAATTATAATATGAAATGGGTATGTGTCTGGAGGATTTTTATGGTAAGGTCAGCAATAATAGGTTTGGGTATACAGGGGAAGAAGTATGCAGAAATATTATACAATAATGAAATTGAAAATATGAGCCTTGTTGGAGTTGTGGCAAGGTCTGAGGAAAATTCTGAATGGGCTGAGGGTAATATACCCGGTGTAAAAATATATAGAAGCTGCGAAGAGCTTTTTAATAATTGTTTAGAATTTGATGCTGTAATCATTACAACTCCGCATAAAAGTCATCCTGAAATTGCAATGAAAGCATTTTGCTGTAAAAAAGCAGTACTTTGTGACAAGCCATCAGGCATAGATTTAAAAGAGGTTGAAAAAATGAATAAGATGTCAGAGGGAATACCTTTTGCTATGATGTTTAATAACAGAGTTCAGCCTATTTATAAATGGATAAAGGAAAAAATTGAAAAGGGCGATTTGGGAGAAATAAAGAGAATACTTTTTGAAAGCAGTAAGAATTTCAGAACACAGCAATATCATAATTCTGCCGGTTGGAGAAGCAGCTGGGAAGGTGAAGGCGGAGGAGCTCTTATAAATCAGGGTCAGCATTTGCTTGATTTATGGTACTGGTTCTTTGGTATGCCGGATAAAATTATATCTAATGTATGTTATGGCAAGTACAATGATTTTGATGTTGATGATGAGGCTACACTTATAATGAGATATAAGGATAAGTCAGGTGTATTTATTATATCAACAGGGGAACCTATGGGTAATGATAAAGTTGAAATAATTGGTACAAAAGGAAAAATATATGCTGATGGAGAAAGTGTTAAGCTTTGGCAGTATGAGGACAGTACAGATTATATGAAAAAGGCTCAGGTAAATAATGATGTTAATATAAAGGGAAGTATTGAAGAATTTTATTTCGCACCTGAAAAAAAGCCTTATAATATAATGCTTAAAAACTTTGCCGATTATGCTGAAGGAAGAGCAGATCCTATTGCAAAAGGGACAGACGGTATATATGCTCTTAAAATGTGCAAACTTGCATACAAGTAAAAAAATAATGTGTGTCGATTAATAGTGTATATAGCTTGTATGATAGATATAAAAAGTACTATAAATTGTACAGTGTGCTCGTGCACAGTAACTTTTTGTGCAATTTGTATGTTAATTACTAAATTATAAACATAAAAAAAATTATATTTGTGCAAAATTTTAGTTGCAAAAATATAGGTTTAGTATTATAATAATAATAGGTCAAGGATGAGCAACATCAAGAATTCTTGATTATATGTGCCATTTTTTAGTTGGTTTTCAATTAAATATATGGGCAAACTTATCGAAAGGTAAGGACGCAAAGCCAAGGGTCTAAAGCTAGTATAGCAATGACAGCCGGTTGCCTGTTACATAGTGTAACAGTGGCAGTTTTTTTTGTATAAAAATGCCTGAAGTGTATTTTTAGTGTACAATAAATTTTGCCAGCTTTGCGTTGCCACTCACATAGGGCAGCGCTTTTTTATTTGTAAAAAAACTAAAATAAAGTGTTCTTATATATAGAACAGTAGGGAGATGGCAGTTATGAAGAAATTATTATCAGTAATAACATTGGCTGCAACAATGTTTATGGCAACAAGTGCATTTGCTGCAGATTCAATTGAAGATACAATAGTTGAAGGTGTTAAAAGTTTTGAGACAACAATTGATGTAAGTGGTTGTGACGCAACTGTTGATGAAGTTATGGATACATTTGCAAGCATATTTAACACTAATCCGGTAATGACTAATTTAGACGGAAATATACAGTGTGCATATAAAGGTGATAAGGCAACATATATTACAGTAAGTTATATCCAGACTACCGGCACTTCTGCTGCAAATGCACAGAATGAAGCAGATAAAGTGCTTGAAAGTATAGTTAATACAGCAAAATCAAAAGGCGGCAAAGTTGAAGAAGCTAAATATGTTCATGACTATTTAATTGATAATTCAGAATATGATTATACATACAAAGCGACAACACTTTATGATTTACTTGTAACTGGTAAGGGTACATGCAATTCTTATTCAATGGCATATAAAGCAGCTATGGATAAGTTGGGTATTGAATGTGTAATAGTTGTTAATGACAGTCACGCATGGAATCAAATTAACATAGATGGCAAATGGTATAATATTGATGTTACATGGGATGAAAATTATACATTAAACGGTACTCCGGATACAACATTTTTTATGAAGAGTGATGATTTCTTTAAGGCTACAGAGCATAACAGCTGGAACAGTAAAAATAAGTGTGAAGTTGATTATTAAAAAATATTTTAATTTATATATGTAATAGCATTAAAAGTTATAATGCCTTTTATAAAATGAAACTAAACAAATCCCCTTAGCTTAGGCAAAGGGGATTATTTCTTTTGTATTCCTTTTTTTATTTCTAAAAAGCCGAGTATAAATAAGAAAAATCCAAAGGCTGAACGAAGAATAGAGGGGCTTAAAAAATTCATTGTAACAGCACCTGCAACAGCACCTGCTATTCCCCATATAATTAAAGGTTTAATAACTTTTTTTTCTATATTGTTGTGTTTAATATGAGTAGTTACAGCGACAATTGCTGTTGGTATAAAGTAAATCAGATTTATTGCCTGAGCCGTTTTTTGTTCAATGCCCAGAAAAATTGTAAGAGCCGGTATAAGTATTGTGCCTCCGCCTATGCCCATACCGCTTATTATTCCGGACAGAAATCCTGTTAAAATCAAAATAACCATATTATATCACCATTTTTGCGGCAGCTATAAGCATAAAGCCGCCAAATATAATGTGAAGCCATTTGCCTGAAAATTTGCTTAATATTCTGGCACCTACATAGCCTCCTGTTATTCCGCCGAGACTTACCCATAAAACTGTGGACCAGGGAATATTAATTTTATAAATGTATATTACTGCACTTATTAATGAAAGAGGAAGTATTACAGCAATAGCTGTTGCATGAGCCTTATGCTCTTCTACATTTAATAATCTTTCCATACCGGGAACAAGTATTGTTCCTCCTCCTGCACCAAAAAAACCATTTGCAAAGCCTATAACAATGCCTAAAATATTTGACTTAAACATAAAATAATCACCTTAGTTAGTTTGTGCAGTAAGGTGATTATTATTCTTTGATATTAAATTTTATTTACTAAGGTTAATATTTCAGAAACATAGTTATTTTTTATCAAAACATAATTTAAACTATATTTTCTGCAAAGTTTTAAATTTTCTGCATTTACGTGTATTAAAAGTTCTTTTTCTGCATAGCTGTCATCTATACGTCTTTCAATAGCACATGCCGTTTCTTTTATAGTACTGTAATTTGAGTTAATATAGTTTTCTGAAAATATTATACATATATATTTTATATGATTAAGATATTCATAGCTGAAATATTTTTTATAATCAGGCGGAATATAACAGCCTTCTATAATTAAATTCTGTTTGTTTTCTATGGCTGTTTTAATTATTTCTTTAATTATATTCCATAAATATTCAGTCAGTTCTCTGTTGTTGCTTTCAGGTGACAGAGGACATATACCGCTTCGTATAAGTCCCATTTTTATATGATCTATTGACATATATGGATAGCTGTACTTTTCAAGAAGTTTTTGTGAAAGCAGCGTTTTTCCTGTATGAGTGGCTCCAGTAATTAATATTATCATATACTGCCCCGTTTTAAATGTTGCCGTTTATTATATTTCCTGCCCAGTTCATAAGCTGTTCAGATGCAAGGTCAAAATCCTGTTCATAAAATTTATTGAAGTAATTATTCAATATTACAGCATCCTGTCCGTCAAGATAATCAACAAGTTCGTGAATTCTGCGAATATATTTTCCCTTTTTATAATAATATTTAGATTGAAGTGCAAAAGTTGCTTCCTTGTAAAGATATTTTAAAATATTTACATCCCTTTCATGAAGGGCATTATGTACACATCCGTGATATATGTTACAGGCATCGGCTTTGCATGAACGCCATGCATCGTCTTTTCTTATTCTGCCGCTGAGCCAGCTTAAATCCCCATATAAAGCATTTGTATCATAATAAAACTGAAATAAGTCTGAAGGCGGCCAGTTTGAAATTTCCTTTTTGCCGGAGACAAAGCCGCATACTTTATCTCTGTGTTCAAGACTTGCAAGTGTTTTGTCATATACTTTTAAATCGGAGTAAGTAAAATTGTCAAGTATTAAAACAACATCAATATCACTTGATTCTGTTGCTTCGTCTCTTCCATAACTGCCTTGTATACCTATAAATACTACTCTGTCTTTAAATGTATCAAGTATCTTTTCCTTAAATTTTTCAAGCCATATTTTCATATCAATTCTCCTCCTCAAATAGTTAATTATTCATATTGTAATAGTCGCACTCCTTGTTAAGCAGGCAATTTTGACAATCGGGTTTTCTTGCCTTGCATATTGTTCTCCCGTGTGCAATAATCTGCGTATTATATCTTCCCCAATGGTCCTCAGGAAAAATCTCCATTAATTCAAACTCAATTTTTACAGGGTCATCACAGTTTACAAAACCAAGTTTGTTGCTTATTCTTTTAACATGAGTATCAACGACTATACTTGGTATGTGAAAAATATGTGTTCTAACTACATTTGCTGTTTTCCTGCCTACACCTGCCAAATTTGTTAGCAATTTAATGTCTGATGGCATCTCTTTGTTATATTCGTTTATCAGTTGATTTGCTGCTGTAATAATATTTTTAGCTTTGTTATGATAAAAACCTGTTGAGCGAATGTCATTTTCAAGTTCCTTTAAATCTGCACCGGCAAAGGCTTCAAGACTTGTATATTTTTTAAACAGTTTGTCTGTAACCATATTAACTCTGTCATCAGTGCATTGTGCTGAAAGCATTGTTGCAATCAATAATTCATAGGGGGTTGTGTAGTGTAGATAGCATTTGTCTTCAGTAGGGTACATGGTATCAAGAAGTGAAAGTACATTTGTTACCTTGCTTTTTAATTTTGGCGATATTTTCTGCATTGTTTACCTCCTTTTAAAAAAATCAGCTAATTTAATTATAGTTGACTTGACAAAGACTGTCAAGTCAACTATAATTTTATTTATGAGTAAAAAAGGAAACAGATGGTTTTCCTGCTGTTACTAAAGAATATTTATATTTACAGAAAAACTCTGAATATAATTGAAAGGGGGATTAATATGGGTACTATGACCTGGGCAGATTGGCTTATATTAATTGTTATTGTTATTGCAGTTATTGCAGGTATTCTTATTTTCCTTAATAAAAAGGCTTATAAGAAAATGAATCAGCAGAATGAGATGATTGAACAGCATAAAATGCTTCAGACTGCTTATATCATAGATAAGACAAGAGATAAAATGACAAATGTAAAATCTTTGCCTAAGGCGGTAACTGAAAATGTGCCTAAATGGAGCAAGTTTATGAAAATGTACTTCGTTAAGGTTAAAATAGGTCCGCAAATTCTTACTCTTATTACAGATAAGCGTGTGTTTAAAGCGTTGCCTGTCAATAAGTCTGTTAAAATTGAAATTGCCGGTCTTTATATTGTAAATATGATTGGTATGAAGACTCCTGAACAGCTTAAAGCTATAGAAAAGGCTAAAAAGGAAAAGGCAAAGGAAGAAAAAAAGGCAGCAAAAGCAGATAAGAAAAAGAAATAATATATTGCTTTTGGTGTAAATAGAAAAATGTAATTTTAATATTAGTCTTTTCATATAATTACCTTATAAAAGTGAGGGAGTTATTATGAAAAGGCTATTTTTATTATTAAGTATTATTATGCTTACAGGCTGCGTAAAAGCTGAAAATTCTTATCCTACTATACAGGATAAGCTAATGGCTATGACAGGCTATTCTACAGATTGTAAAGTTACATACATATCAAACAAGGGTGAAACTGTATATGAAACAAGTCAGGTGGCTGCACAGGACGGAAGATACAGAATAGAAACAAAAAAACCTGAGGAATACAAGGATAATATTGTAATGTTTGACGGTAAAATGGTGTGGCAGTATAATCCTAACATGGAAAACAACAAAATAAGTGTTAATCCTCCGGATAAAGCAGCAAGGAGAGAAATTATCCTTTTTAGCTTTATTGAAAACTATGTAAAGAGTAAAGATGTTGGTATTGAAAGTGCTAAGCTTGATGAAAGTAAATGTACTGTACTTGAAGCAAAACTTGCTGGAAACAATAAACTGCTTAATACAGAAAAGCTGTGGGTAGACAATGAAAGTCAAAATCCTGTTAAGCTTGTTATATATGATACTGAAAACAATGAAAGAATTGTTGCAGAATTCAGCAATTTCGTTTATAATAGTCCTGTAGAAGACAAAGATTTTATTATTCAGAAATGATAAAATAAATAACTATGATGATAAAACAGGGAGCTTGATATTAATGTATGAATACCATAGATTGCTGGCAGAGATAAATTTGGATGCTATAGCTAATAATATAAAAGAGATAAGAAGTTTGATAAGACCTGAAACTCAATTGCTTGCGGTTGTTAAGGCTGATGCCTACGGACACGGAGCTGAGGAAGTAAGTAAAGTGTGTTTGTATAACGGAGCTGACCAACTTGCCGTTGCGACTTGTGATGAAGGTGTACAGATAAGACAGTGGAGTATACAGGTGCCTGTGCTTATTTTGGGCAATACAGTTGAGGGTCAGCTTGAAACTGTTATAAATAATTCGCTTACACAGGCTGTTTTCAGATATGAAACTGCAAAGCGTATGTCGGATATTGCATTTAAACTTGGGAAAACAGCCTTAATACATATTAAAATTGATACAGGAATGGGAAGAATAGGTTTTTTACCTACAGATGAAAGTATAGAAGAAATTGAAAAAATATTTGCACTGCCTAATTTGAAGGTAACAGGTATTTTTACTCACTTTGCAACTGCTGATGAAAAAGATAAAACTTTTACTAAGGTTCAATATAAAAAATTCAGGTTTGTTACTGACAGACTTATGGAAAAAGGATATAAAGGTTTTATAAGGCATTGTGCAAACAGCGGTGCTATACTGGATATGCCTGAACTTCAGATGGATATGGTAAGGGCGGGAATTATAATATATGGTATGTTTCCGAGCGGTGATGTAACTCACCCTATAAATTTGAAACCTGTAATGAGTTTAAAATCACAGATAAGTTATGTAAAGGATCTTGAAAAGAATGTTAGTGTGGGATATGGAAGAACATATTTTACTACACACAAGACAAAAGTCGCTACTATTCCTATTGGCTATGCAGACGGCTATTCAAGAGCTTTTTCAAATAAAGCGAGGGTGATTGTAAATGGCTCATATGCCCCTGTTATAGGCAATGTGTGTATGGATCAGATGATGATTGATGTGTCAGACATTACTGATGTAAAAGAAGGGGACAGTGTTATAATAATGGGGAGCGATGGCAGAAACACTGTATCATGTGAGGAACTTGCAGCAATGGCAGGAACAATTAATTATGAAATTGTATGCAATGTGGGAAAGAGAGTGCCAAGGGTTTATATAAAAAATGGTGAAATTATAAATACAAAAAAGTAAACTAAGGTATAAAAAAAATTTAAGTGACAATAATATCACATAAGAAAAAGATTTCACAAGGCAGTAATAATCTGCTGTAAACTGAAATTAAAAAAATAAGGTGTGATATTATGATTGTAAAAAGAGGAGATATTTTTTATGCTGACCTTAGTCCTGTGATCGGGTCAGAGCAGGGGGGAATAAGACCTGTGCTTATTATTCAAAATGATGTGGGGAACCGTTATTCTCCTACAGTAATTTGTGCTGCTATTACATCACAAATCAATAAGGCTAAGCTGCCTACTCATATTGAGGTGTCAAGCAGTCATTATTCGCTGACAAAGGATTCGGTTATTTTGCTTGAACAGCTGAGGACTATAGATAAAAGAAGGCTAAGGGAGAAAATAGGCTTTCTTGACTGTAATATGATGAATAAGGTAGATAAAGGGTTGCTTATAAGTCTTGGTCTGCAATAATGTTATTAATACATAAGGGACTGCATTTGTGCAGTCCCTTTTGGCATTTATTTTTTTTCAATGTAATCTTTATAGGCAAAAATTGCAGCTATTGTTTTGCTGTCGCAAATTTCTCCTTTGTATATGAGTTCAATTGATTCTTTAAGCGTATAGCGTTCAATTGTTATAAATTCGTCTTCATCCATATTAAATTCACCTTTTTCAAGGTTTTCTGCAAGGTAAATATATATTTGTTCACTGCAAAATCCTATGGCTGAAAACATTTTAAATAAAAATGTCATTTTACCTGCTTTGTAGGAAGTTTCCTCCTGTATTTCTCTTATTGCACAGTTATAAGGATCCTCACCTTTTTCAATAGTGCCTGCGGGAATTTCAAGAACTTCTTTTCCTGCTGAATGTCTATACTGTCTTACAAAGATAATTTTGCCTTCATTATCAATAGGAATCATAGCAGCAGCACCGCCGTGACGTATGGTTTCTCTTACTGTTTCTCTTCCGTCAGGCAATGTTATTACATCCTTTTCAAGGTTAAAGATTTTACCTTTGTATACAATTTCACTTTTTTTAACTTCGTAGCTCATATATAATACCTCCATAAATTTATGCCTATAGTATACAACTAAAAAAATGCTTTGACAAGAATATAAATTAATAAAAATTTTTCTTTTATATTGTGTTTATATGTGGTATAATAAACTAACAATAAACAGGAAGTTTTAATAATATAAGGAGGTAAATTATATGAGATATGCCAGACCAAGAAAGCATTACCGTGCAGCAGAGCAGGAAGTTAAGGCACATACACTTAAGGGCACTTTTATACCTGAAGAGGATAAGCCTAAAATGACAATTTGTGCTTTAGGTGCAGCGTTTTTAATTTTCCTTTTGGGCTTGCTTACAGGAGCACTTGCAAACAGAGATTAAATTTGTTATTATTGAGATAGTTTTATTATGAGTATAAAATAGGCGGTTGCACTTACCGTCTATTTTATTGCAGAGATAAATACAAAGGAGAAATTTAACTATGAAATTAGGTATTGTTGGTTTACCAAATGTAGGTAAAAGTACGTTATTTAACTCACTTGCAGGAGGCGGTGCGGAATCTGCCAATTACCCATTCTGTACTATTGACCCGAATGTAGGTATTGTGCCTGTGCCTGACAAAAGACTTGATGTTCTTGCAGATATGTACAAAACTCAGAAAGTTACACCTGCTGTAATTGAGTTTGTGGATATTGCCGGGCTTGTAAAGGGTGCAAGTCAGGGAGAGGGCTTGGGAAATAAGTTCCTTTCTCACATTAGAGAGGTTGATGCAATTGTACATGTTGTAAGATGTTTTGAGGACAGCAATATTGTGCATGTTGATGCTAAGGTTGACCCTGTAAGAGATATTGAAACAATAAATTTGGAGTTAATTCTTGCTGATCTTGAAGTTGTTGACAAAAGAATTGCAAAGACACAGAAGCAGGCAATGAATGATAAGTCACTTGCTAAGGAACTTGTTGTGTTAAAGGAGATAAAGTCTGTTCTGGAAGAGGGAAGAAGTGCAAGAAGCATAGAGTTTGATAATGAAGATGACGCTGTTTTTGCTGACAGTTTGACGTTGCTTAGCAGAAAACCTGTATTATATGCTGCAAATGTTGCTGAGGAAGATTTGGCTGACGACGGGGAAAATAATTCCCATGTGCAAGCTGTAAGAGATCTAGCAAAGGGTGAAGGCTCAGGTGTATTTGTTGTATGTGCAAAGATTGAAGAAGAAATTGCGGAGCTTGAAGCTGATGAAAAAATTGAGTTTTTAGCAGACTTGGGTTGTGAGACAAGCGGTCTTGACAGACTGATTAAAGCAAGTTATTCTCTTCTTGGTCTTATAAGTTATTTGACTGCCGGTGAGCAGGAGGTAAGAGCATGGACTATAACTGATGGTACAAAGGCACCTCAGGCGGCAGGCAAAATTCACTCTGATTTTGAGAGAGGTTTTATCAGGGCTGAGGTAGTAACTTATGATGACCTTGTGAAACTGGGGTCAATTGCTGCAGCTAAAGAAGCCGGAGTTTACAGAAGTGAAGGCAAGGATTATGTTGTAAAAGACGGAGATGTAATCTTGTTTAGATTTAATGTATAAATATTACAATAAAGTTAATTTTTTCGACAAAATATGTTGACTTTGTAAAATATGTAAAGTAAAATTGAACTAAGACTAATATTAAGGAGATGATTAAATGAAGCTTAAGAAAACTATCGGAGCTTTATTATCTGCTGTAATGATTTTGAGCAGTTTTGGTTCAGTTTACGGCGGAGAAACTAAAACAACTGTTGAAAGCAGTGCGGTTGAAATGAAAGAAGCCGTTGCAGGTAAAACATATACCTATGATTTTATGTCTGCAGGAAGCATTGACGGCTGTAAAGCTCTCGCCAATGATGGTGTGTTTACATTTACTACAGAAAAGTATAATGGTACTACACATGGTCTTCAGTTTGGATCAAGCACTTCAATGACAATTAATGTTGCGGGAAATGCAACAGTTAAGGTTGGAGGCTGTCAGTATTCTAACGGAACTGTAACTGTAACTGATGCAGCCGGAAATATTGTTGCTGATGCACTTCAGACAAAAACAGCGGCTTGTTATCACAATGATAATACAAGTGTGTGGACAGTTGACTACAAGGGTGAGGCAACTGACTTAACATTTACATTTACAGGAACTACATATATTCCTTATTTAAAAGTTGAAAACAGTAAACCTGCTGACGGAACTGGTTCAAGCTTTTTATTCTGGTTTGACGATTTCTTGAGTTCGTCATCTGCTGCAAGTATTGCCGCCGGTGATATAGCTGTACCGGGAGGTTTAATTAAGGTTGTAAGTAATTTGTCATTATATGCTGGATATACTGTTGAATATGACGGCAAGGCACATAATGTTTACCGCAACAGTACTAAGGGTAACGGAAACAGCAATAATGGTATATCAACTGTAGGAAATGCTATTGCATTTACACCTTCTATTGACGGTGTGTTTACAATTTACTATTATGTTCCATCAGGAAAAAGTGTAAATATTTATGATAATACCATAAATGATGACGGAACTTTTACTTATGCAGGTTCTCCTGTTAAGGCTGAGGTTTCACCTTACACATTTGAAGTGAAAAACGGTCATATATACTATTTTGATACAACGTCTACAGGCAATCTTGCTTTTGCCGGTGTAAAGTTCCTTATTGATGAACCTGTGAATGTTCCCGTATCTGTTTCAGGTGCGAACCTTGGCACATCAGCTGTTATTTTAAGTGATGCTGATACAGGTGTGAAGACAGCAGAAATAAAGGCAGATACATCAAGCATAACACTTTACAAAGGTCACACATACAATATAAGTACAAATGATGGCGGACTTGAAGCTAAGTTTGCAGGAGGAAGTTCTTCAGTTACATTTACAGGTGAAGAAACTTCAATTGATGTAGTGCTTAATGAACTGCCTGATGTAACGCTTACAGGAAATATAACAGGTATGGACGCACCAAATGTCAAAAGTCTTACATTTACTAAAATGAGCGATTCTTCTGTAAGCTATACATATACTGCTGAAGAATGTATAACAGGTGATACTTATTCTGTGCAGATTAAACCGGGTGATTATTATACATCTGCTGTTACAGCAAATAACTACAAGACTTCAGACAGAGTGGCAGTTGCAAAGAGCGGCACAACAGTAAATGAAATATACTTTGAAGATCAGAGTGAAGTAAATTACGTACTTGATGAAGAAATATCAAATGCAAATACTTCTCTTACATTTGCAGGATTTAAATATCACAGTTCTACTTATGGTGTAAGCGGCGGTACAGGTGCATCAATTAAAGTACCTGTTAAAGCAAATCAGCTTGTTACCGTAAAAGGCGGGTATGACGGAAGATTTACTGTTGTGGGAAATGGCTTATCAAGTGCAGCAGCTGATAGTGGAAATGCACTTGAAGCGGTTTATTATACAGCTTCAGATGATACAGAAGTTACTGTAGAGGTTGCTGAGACAGGCAATATTGCAGCAGGTTCCGGCAGTGCTTATATAAAAAGCATCAATGTTGTAAATATTGATGAAAAGGTGCCTTTTACACCTGTAATTAATGTTCCGGGTGATTATGGTACAATGAAAGAGGCTGTTTCAGCTATTAAAAAAATGACTGACAGACCTGAAGGAATTGACGGTCAGGTAACAATTAACCTTACAAGCGATATAACTGAGCAGGTACTTATTGATGTTGATTATGTAAAACTTGCAGGCAACGGACATCAGATTAGCTGGTATTATGCCTATGGTGCTAAGTATTACAGCGTTGATTCATCAGGATATTACAATGAAGCTCTTGCAAGGGATAAATATGAAAAGACATACTGCAATGCTTCTTTTTGGGGCGGAGTTGTTATTGTAACAGGAAATAACTTTATTGCAGAGGATACAACTATACTTAACACATTTAATTATTATGTAACAGAGGCAGAAATTGCAGATGGTGTTGAAAGAGACCCGGGAACATCTGCAAATGCTAACTGGTCTGAAAGAAAGACCGGAACTAACGTACATAAATCTCAGTACAGAGAAAGAGCAAATGCCCTTGCATTAAAGGGTGATAATCTTGAGTTTTATAACTGCAAAATATTATCATCTCAGGATACTTTAGGCTGGAATGGTGCCGGTACAAATCACTCTTACTTTAAAGATTGTACAATAGGCGGCAATACAGACTTTATCTGCGGTGCCGGTACAATGATTTTTGAAAATTGTACACTTGAGTGGTTTATGGACGGACAGACTTCTCAGCTTGGATATCTTACAGCAGGTAAGACTGAACCTTACATATTTATAAATTGTAATATTGTTAAGGGCGAAGATACACAAGGCTCAACTGCTGCATCAGGATATTACGGAAGATGCTGGGGCGGTGCAGATACTAAAACATATTTTATAAACTGTGAAACAAACGGCACAATTATAAATGACGGCTGGTATAGTATGAATGGTGTAAACCCTTCAAATGCACAGTATTACGAATATGGTAATACAGCTAACGGAAATGCTTTTAAGTCTTCTATAGGTAAAGACTTTACTGCAGAACAAGTAAGTGAAATTAAAAAGACAATTGTTTCAAATTATCTTGCAGGCTGGAATCCTGTTCACTATGTAAATGAGTTTGCATTGAATGCGGGAAGTATATTGAGATATATAAGCGGAATAGATAATGGCGATGGTTCAGGTATGGATATAAACAATGATGGAAATGTAGACTTACTTGATGCTATAGATGTGCTTAAATAAATAATTGAAAAATTAGAACCTGCTGCAAAATTAGTTTTGCGGCAGGTCTTTTTTTGTGAAAAGTATGTCTTTAGGTGTCATAAAATTAATTTAATAAATAAATTAAAAAAGTAAAATTTCCCCTTTACAAAAACTTTATACTGTGATATAATAATTTAAATTTCAAATAAATGTCGATGATTAAGAAGAGTAGTCTTAAATCAAGGTTACAGAGAGCTGACGGTAGGTGCAAGTCAGTGCCAAGGTTTTTGATGAATGGACTTATGAGACTTGTGGCGAACGGTTTAAAACCTATTAGCTTACAACGGGTTCTCCCGTTACAGAGACAGGATATGTTAGTATCTGGGATTGGTGGCTTAACTAGGCGTATTTTTGACCTTGTCCAATTCGGGCAAGGTCTTTTTTGTGCACAAAAAGCTTTATTCGTTTGGTAAGTTCTTATTTAAAGCAAATATCTCAATAATTCTCCATCGGCAGCTTGAAATTAATATTATATTGGAGGATTGACTATGAGAAATTTAAAAACCTATGTAAGGGAGTTTTCTGGTGACACTGAAACACCTATTACTATTTTTTACAAGTATGTAGGTGATGAAAAGGGATTTTTGCTGGAAAGCAGAGGAGAGGGCAAAACAAACTTCTCTATAATGGGCAAAAGACCTATGGCTGTGTTAAAAGGAAATGATGAGCTTGAAATAATGGAAAATGGCTTAGTAAAATATGTAAAGGGCAGAATCCTTGAAGGTGTCAAAGATTATATTAAAAGTATTAATATAACTGATGAAAATAACCTACCTTTTACAGGGGGTGCTGTTGGTGTCGTTGGATATGATATCATAAGGCAGTATGAAAAAATACCGGATGAAAATAAAGAAGTTGTGAATACACCTGTTGTGCACCTTATGGTGTTTGATGAATTCATAATATATGACCACTTACATGACAGGATAAAGCTTGTTGTACTTTCAGAATGCAGAGATAAGGCAAATAAAATTCTTGACAGAATGGAAAGGGAAGTGAAGTCTTCCGTGCCGTCTGAACATTATGCAGTAAAAGAGCCATCACAAATTAAGTTTATATCAAATATGACTAAAGAGAAATACGAAAATATAGTTAAAAAGGCCAAAAAATATATATATGACGGAGATATTTTTCAAGTAGTTCTTTCTCAGAGGCTTACAGCTGAAACAGAGGATAGACCTATTGACTTATACAGAAGATTAAGAGCTATAAATCCTTCACCGTATTTGTTCTTCTTTAATTTTGGTGAATATTTTGTTGCAGGCTCCTCCCCTGAAATGCTTGTAGAAGTAAAGGGTAATACTGTAAGAACCTGTCCTATTGCAGGCACAAGAAAAAGGGGTAAAAATCCTAAGGAGGATATAGAAATTGCAGCAGGACTTTTAGAGGATCCAAAAGAAAAGGCAGAACATACAATGCTTGTTGACCTTGCAAGAAATGATATGGGGCGTACAGCTGAAATAGGAAGTGTCAAAATAAAGGAATTTATGCAGGTGCACTACTATTCGCACGTTATGCATCTTGTTTCACTTGTTGAGGGTACTAAGAAAAGTAATGTTGACAGTTTTGATATACTTTCAGCTTTTCTTCCTGCCGGTACACTTTCAGGTGCTCCTAAAATAAGAGCTATGGAAATAATTGAGGAGCTTGAGGAAGAAAAAAGAGGTCTGTATGGAGGTGCCGTAGGTTATTTTGACTTTAATGGAAATATGGATACCTGTATTGCCATAAGAACGATGATAATTAAAGACGGAAAGGTGTATATGCAGGCAGGTGCAGGAATTGTGGCAGACAGTATTCCTGAAATGGAGTATGAGGAAAGTCACAATAAGGTGAGAGCTTTGGTTAAGACAATAGGAGGGGAAGTATAATGATAGTTCTGGTTGATAATTATGACAGTTTTACGTTTAACTTGTATCAGTACATGGGAGAGTTTGACAAAGATATAAGAGTATACAGAAATGATGAAATAACAGGAAATGAAATACTTAGTTTAAAGCCTGACAGAGTAGTTATATCCCCGGGACCTAAAACACCTGAAGAGGCAGGCAACTGTATAGAAATAATAAAGACTGTCGGAGGAAAAATTCCTCTTTTGGGAGTATGTCTTGGTCATCAGTCGATTGCGGTTGCTTATGGTGCTGTGGTTACAAATGCAAAGGAAATTTGTCACGGAAAATATTCCTTTATGAAGCACAACGGAAAAGGAATTTTTAAAGGCTGTCCGCAGCCTATGCAGGCTGCAAGATACCATTCACTTTCAGTAAAGGCTGAATCTTTGCCTGACTGTCTGGAAGTAACAGCTATGGCTGATGGTGAAATAATGGCGATTAAGCACAGGGAATATGATGTTGTGGGTTTGCAGTTTCATCCTGAGAGTATAAATACTCCAAAAGGAATGAAGCTGATAGAAAACTTTATAGAAGGAAATTTATAAGGGGGTGCAGTTATGATACTTGATAATATAGTTGAGGTTAAAAAAAATTATTTGGTAAACAGTAATTATACTTTTGATACAAAAAGACTCTATGGTGCAATGGAAAAGCCTGTGGCAGATTTTAGAAAGGCTATGGCTAAACCCGGATTATCAATAATAGGTGAGGTAAAAAAAGCATCTCCTTCAAGAGGACTTATAAGACCTGATTTTGAGC
Source organism: uncultured Eubacteriales bacterium (assembly GCA_905201505.1). Lineage (GTDB taxonomy): Bacteria > Bacillota > Clostridia > Lachnospirales > CAG-274 > Gallispira. The sequence goes on from CAJKOJ010000013.1 coordinate 26,555, forward strand.
CTGTGGAAATAGCTAGAGAATATGAAGGGGCTGTTGACGCTATATCAGTTCTTACAGAGGAAAAATTCTTTATGGGAAGTCCTGAATATTTAAAGGCTATACACAATGAAGTAAGTCTTCCCCTTTTGAGAAAGGATTTTGTAATAAGTCCGTTGCAAATATTTGAAGCAAGAGAAATGGGAGCATCGACTGTATTGCTTATTGCGGCAATACTTAAAAGCAAGAGAGTTTTAAGGGAATATATAAATATAGCAAGAGGTGTTGGTTTTGAGCCGTTAGTTGAAACGCACAATCAGGAAGAGATATATCTTGCTTTGGAGGCCGGTGCTGATATTATAGGAATTAACAACAGAAATTTAAAGGATTTCAGCGAAGATATTTATACTACTGTAAGGTTAAGAGAACATATACCTGATGATAAAATTGTGCTCAGTGAAAGTTCCATACACACAACTGATGATATAAAGGTGCTGAAACAAGCAAATATTAACGGAATATTGGTGGGTGAAAGCTTTATGAGATGTGATGATATTAAGACTAAAGCAATGGAGTTTAAAATGGCTTATGAAAATTAAAATATGTGGGCTCAGAAGAGCGGAAGACGCTTTAATGATTAATGAATTTGAGGAGATAAAATATGCAGGTCTTGTGTTTGCAAAAAGCAAAAGACAAATAAGTGTTGACGAGGCTGTTAAAATAAAAAGAAATTTAAGATCTGATATAAAAGTGGTTGGTGTATTTGCAGACCAGGATATTAATGAAGTATCAGATATTATAAAAAAAACAGGTGTTGATATTTGCCAGCTGCACTCTGATGAGGATAATGACTTTTGCAGTAATATTGAAATACCAGTGTGGAAATCAATTGCTGTGAAAAATGAAGACAGTATAAAAAAGGCTTTGGAATATAAAAATGCTGTAGGATTTGTTCTTGATGCTTACAGTGACAGGGAAAGAGGAGGTATAGGAAAAATATTTGACTGGGAAACAGCAAAGGATTTCAGTAAAAATTACTTTACAATACTTGCAGGAGGAATAAGTGCTAAAAATATTATTGGGGCTTATGATACTGTAAAACCTGATGTTGTGGATTTAAGCTCATCTGTTGAGGAAAATGGATTTAAAAGCAGGGAGAAAATAAGGGAATTAATTTATACAGTAAGAAAGGGTTGAATAAAATGGAATTAAAAAAGGATTTTGGAGAGTATGGCGGTCAGTTTGTGCCTGAGACATTAATGAATGTATTAAAGGTACTTGAAAGAGAATACAGGGATTATTGTTTTACAGAAGAATTTAAAAATGAATATATGTATTATATGAAACAGTATATCGGAAGACCTTCTGTGCTTTATTATGCTGAAAGGCTGACAAAGGAATTAGGCGGTGCTAAAATTTATTTAAAGAGAGAAGATTTGAATCATACTGGTGCACACAAAATAAATAATGCCATGGGTCAGGCTCTTCTTGCTAAAAAAATGGGAAAGACAAAGGTCATTGCTGAAACAGGAGCAGGCCAGCATGGGGTTGCAACAGCTACAGTTGCAGCATTATTTGGAATGGAATGTGAAGTATATATGGGTATTGAAGATATTGAAAGACAAAAACTCAATGTCTTCAGAATGGAACTTTTAGGTGCAAAAGTTGTGCCTGTGTCAAGCGGAACAGGTACTCTGAAAGACGCAACAAATGAAGCTATAAGAACATGGGTTGCAAGAGCAGAAGATACATTTTATATTATAGGTTCTGCAGTTGGTCCTCATCCATATCCTACTATGGTAAGAGAATTTCAGAAAATAATAGGGGAGGAAACCAAGAGACAAATTATTGAAGCGGAGGGAAGACTTCCTGACAGAATTTATGCCTGCGTCGGAGGCGGTTCTAATTCTATTGGTATGTTTTATCCTTTTGTGGAGGACAATGATGTTGAACTTGTAGGTGTTGAGGCAGCCGGTCATGGCGTATCAACAGGCGAGCATGCGGCTGCTTTTTCTCCCGAATCAAGAGTTGGCGTTCTGCATGGTATGAAAACCTATCTTTTACAAGACGATGACGGACTTGTAAAGCCTGTTTATTCTATAAGTGCAGGTCTTGATTACCCTGGGGTAGGACCTGAACACGCATATTTGCATGATATTGGCAGAGTTAAGTATACATCTGTAACTGATGATGAGGCTATTGAAGCCTTTAAATCCCTTTGCAGACTGGAAGGTATAATGCCTGCCATTGAAAGCTCTCATGCTATTGCACAGGCAATAAAAGAGGCACCTGAAATGGATAAGGACAAAATAATTGTAGTGAACTTATCAGGACGCGGAGACAAGGACGTGCATACAGTTGCAAAATATCTTGGAAAGGAGATTTGATAAAATGAACAGAATAGATAAAAAATTTGAGGCTTTAAAAAAACAGGGCAAAAAAGCTCTTATACCATATATTTGTTCAGGTGACCCATCGGCTGAAATAACAGAGCAGATTGTTTATTCTCTTGAAGAGGCAGGAGCAGACATTATAGAATTGGGTATACCTTTCTCTGATCCTCTTGCTGACGGACCGGTAATACAAGCTGCAGGGTTAAGAGCCTTTGCATCAGGTTACAGGCTTACTGATACATTTAAAATAATTGAAAATGTAAGGAAAAGAAGTGAAATACCTTTGGTAATAATGGTTTATTACAGTTCTATAATTGGATTTGGCAGGGAAAAATTTATTGAAAACTGTGTCAGAGCTGATGTTGACGGACTTATTATTCCTGATTTGCCTTTTGAGGAATACGACGAATTTAAGCCTCTTGTTGACAAAACAGACGTTTATATGATTCCTCTTGTAGGGCTTACATCAGGTGAAAGAATACCTATGCTTGTTAAGGAGGCAAAAGGTTTTGTATACTGTGTTTCTTCAATGGGTGTTACAGGTGAGAGAAAAGAATTTGATACAAGAGTGGAGAGTTTTGTAAGAGAAGTGAAAAAGTATACTGATACACCTGCCTGCATTGGCTTTGGAATATCAAGCAAAGAGGACATTAAAAGGTTTGAGGATTACGCAGACGGTTGTATTGTAGGCTCTGCAATAGTAAGGAAAATTTTTGAAAGCGGATGCGACCTTGAGGAGGTTAAGAAGTTTGTTAAAGGGTTAATGTAAAAAAGCTTAAAACTTCCGTTTAAATGTTCAGAATTTTTATAGAGCAGTTTGTTTTTTGAGATATGGTGGCGTTGGTAATATGATTTTATTAACTTCAAATGGTTTATCCAGCAAGAACATTATAGATCATCTGAAAAAATATATAAATAATGATACAAGAAAAGCTGTAATTGTTACTACTGCTTCCTCAGAGTATAAGGAAAAGGACTGGCATATTCCAAGGTTAGTAATGGAGCTTGGGTCGTTAGGTTTAAGCGTCGAGTTTTTTGATTTTGATACTAAGAATCCAGAGGAACTTTTGAAATATGATGTTATTGAAATTAATGGAGGCAATCCTTTTTATCTTCTTAATGCTATAAGAAATTCAAAGGGTGAACAGATACTTGCAGAAGCAGCCAGATCAAAGATATTAATTGGAATTAGTGCGAGTTCTGTCATTTTACAAAAAAAATATTGAACTTGTAAATAAATACAGTTCTGAATTAAACAGAGATGTATGTTTGTCTGATTTAAGGGGGTTAGGGCTTATAGATATTGAGATACTGCCTCACTATCATAAATATATTAATAAATTTGAACAGTTTGAAGAAAAAGCTGCTGAGTATGAAAGAGATAATAACTGTAAAATAATAAGGATTGATGACGGACAGGGTATATTTGTATATAAAGATAGTTATAAGTTACTTTAGAATAAAATAACTGATTATAATAAAAGCAGCCAATGTAATTGAAATGTATTAAAACATTTTATTTACATTGGCTGTTTTTTGTTAAAATATGAACTGAACAAGCAGCATATACAGGATTGTGCCTCCGGCTATTGATATAAGCATTTGTCTTTTCCAAAGGTGAAGTAAAACTACAAACATAATTGAAATTGCCTCGGGGATTCCGCGGTTTCCTGTAAAAATGCTTACGTTTTTTAAGCAGTAAATGATAAGAAGTCCGAATACGGCAGAGGGCAGAACTTTACCTAAATACTGTATGTATTTTGGTGTAGGCTTGTCGGCAGGGAAAATAATAAAGGGCAGAAAGCGTGTAATCATTGTGCCGAGAACTACCATAGCAATTGTAATAATTTGTTGTGTAAATGTCATTATATTCCCTCCTTTTCAAAAGGATTTCTCAGAAATGTTAAGATCCCCAATATTGCAAGCATTGACGGTATAATAAAGTTATCTGCACCAAATATTATAAGACAGATAAGTGACACACCAAGACCGATAAGAGAACTGTAGTGTTTTTTTTCTTTCAGCCATTGTTCCATAAATATGACTACAAACATTGCTGTCATGACAAAGTCAAGTCCTTTTGTGTTAAATTCTATAAGTGAACCGCATATACCGCCTAATGTTGCACCAAATACCCAATAAAAGTGATTGAGAAGTGTTACAAAAAACATAAACCAGCCTTTATCAACGTCCTTAGGTATATCGGAGGTATAATTAATTGAAAAACTTTCATCACACATACCAAATATAAGATACAGCTTTTTTAAACCTGTACCGCTGTATTTATCAAGCATTGAAATGCCATAAAATAAATGCCTTGCATTTATCATAAGCGTCATTGCTAATGCTTGAATCGGGTTAAAAGCACCTAATAGCATATTGACTGTTACAAATTCTATAGAACCTGCAAATATTGTAAGGCTCATAAGCATAGGATATAAAAAGCTGAAGCCTGACACATTCATATATATTCCATAGGTCAGTCCTAAAAACCAAAATCCTGCAAATATTGGTATGGTATGAGGAAAGGCTGCCTTAAATGATTTTTTTAATTTTTGTGATTTTGTTTGCATAGCAGATATCCTTTCTATATATTTTAAAATGTAGATATATATTGTTATGGGGAATTGTCATTGACGGAGTACAAATGTTAAATTTATTACAGGAAAGTTTCCGTATTTGTTTTCTGAGGTATACTTACTTCAAAAACATTTGTTACTAGTATTGTTTGCTAATAAAGTTCTGAATGTCATTAGTTGGATTTCTTAAAAGTTCTGCTGTAATAGTTGGATATATTTCAATATTGTTTATTTACTCAATAGAAATCCAGTGAAATTCAATTTCAAAGTTTCGTCCACAGAGCGGTTTCAGTGCCATAAACATACCATCTTTTGGGGTATATACATCTTCAATTTTTACTGTATAATATAAACAAATCTGATGGCAGGACTTTCCCACATAAAAAGAAAATTTCGCCAACCCATTTTAAATTTCCTACTGAAATATCAGCACCGATTTCTTTCTTAAATTCACGTACAAGGATTTCTTCGTTTGTTTCTCCAATGCGGCATGACCTCCGGGGAAAGCATAACCATTGTAATTTGTCAGCTTTTGAAGGAGGATTTTGTTGTTCTGTATACAAATTCTTGCTATACGGTATGAAAACACGTAATTTTCAGTTTTAAATAATATATCAGACATAATGCTTCCTCATTATAAGAATATAACTAAGTTGTTATTTATCCGATGACATACAATTAAAAAACATTATAACACTAAATAGAATGAGGTGCAAGAAAAAATCTTGTTTGGTGCTGATAATACGATGTTGAATTGTATCAAATTATTTATACTTTAACTATGTAAAAACATATAAAGGTGAATTTAATATTGCAATCTTGATTTTTATGTGATATAATGTCACTAAGTTATTTTATGAAGGAGGATAAAACAATGAAGCATATTAAGACTTTAAACACAAAGTTACTCCAGAATACTGTTGCTAAGGGTGGCTGCGGTGAATGTCAGACTTCTTGCCAGTCAGCTTGCAAGACTTCTTGTACAGTAGCTAATCAGGCTTGTGAGAACAGATAATATTAAATTTTTATTAAGCTAAGCAATACTTGCTTAGCTTAATTTTTGTGTGTTCTTAGATAGTTTAATGAAAGGTGAATGTTATGATACATAAGTATAGTATGAACGGTCTTTTTATTGTGCTTGATGTAAACAGCGGAGCTGTTCATGTAGTTGATGAGATTGTTTATGATGTATTGGATTATTACAAGGAATTTCCTTTAGATGAAATTGTATTGAAGCTGAAGGACAAGTATTCAGAGGATAAGCTAAAAGAGGCTTATACTGAAATAAGCGAGCTTGAAAAGGAAAAGCTCCTTTATACAGAGGATATTTATAAAGAAGTTATTCCTTTAATAGAAAAACGCGACCCTGTTGTTAAAGCACTTTGCCTTCATATAGCTCATGACTGCAATCTTAAGTGCAAATATTGCTTTGCTGAAGAGGGCGAGTATCACGGTAAAAGGGAACTTATGAGCCTTGAGGTTGGTAAAAAGGCTATTGATTTTCTTATTAAGGCATCAGGAAAAAGAAAAAATCTTGAAGTTGATTTCTTTGGCGGTGAGCCATTGATGAACTTTGATGTTGTAAAAGGTATAGTTGAATATGCCAGGAGCATTGAGAAGGAAAACAATAAAAACTTTAGATTTACTATTACTACAAATGGTATTTTGCTTAATGATGAAATTATGGATTACATTAATAAAAATATGCACAATGTAGTATTAAGTATTGACGGGCGTAAAGAAGTACATGACAGAATGCGTCCGAGAGCAGGGGGGCAAGGTTCTTATGACAATATTGTTCCTAAGTTTGAAAAGCTTGCTGAAAGTAGAAATCAGACTGACTATTATGTAAGAGGAACTTTTACAAGACACAACCTTGACTTTGGAAAGGATGTGCTCCATCTTGCTGATTTGGGATTTAAACAAATTTCTGTTGAACCTGTTGTAGCTGATCCCTGTGAGGATTATGCAATACAAGAGGAAGATCTGCCTCAGATTTTTAAAGAGTATGAGCAGCTTGCAAAGGATATTATTAAAAGAAGAAAAGACGGACAATGGTTTAATTTCTTCCATTTTATGATTGACCTGACAGGCGGTCCTTGTGTTACAAAGAGGCTTGTAGGCTGCGGTTCCGGCACAGAGTACCTTGCTGTTACACCAACAGGTGATCTTTATCCTTGTCATCAGTTTGTTGGCATGGAACAGTTTAAAATGGGCACAGTTGATAATGGTGTTGAAAAGACCGATATAAGAAAAGATTTTGAACAGTGCAATGTTTACAACAAACCTGTATGTCAGAATTGCTGGGCTAAATTTTATTGCAGCGGGGGTTGTGTGGCTAATTCGTATAATTCTCATGGTGACCTTATTACACCTTATGAAATTGGCTGTGAAATGCAGAAGAAAAGAATTGAGTGTGCAATTATGATAAAGGCATACGAAAATGAGGAGTAGCAGGTATTTAGTCGATGAATTATACATTTTGTATATAATTTTGTGATTTTAGTGTAAAATTTTGTTGACATCTTTTTAGCTTAATTATATAATATTTTTAGATGTTTTAAAGGAGGAAAGGTAAATGAAAGGTAAGAATGTTTTTATTCTTTTGCTGGTGCTTGCAATTACTGCAGGAATGGTTGCAATTGCAATTCTTGGTGTAGGTAATGTGCCTAGCAACAGTACTTCATCCGGTGATGAGCCACAGTTTGAGCTTATGACTGATGAAAATGGTGAACTGGTAACTGATGAAAATGGCAGTGCACAGGTTGTGCCGATTGCAACAACTGAGGCTTCTGTTGAAGCGACAACTGCTGATGGAGCTGAGGCTGTTGAAGGTGAGACAACAGAGGGTGAATCTGTTTCTGAAACCACTACTGAAGAAAGAATTGGATACGGTAGCTACAAGAACATTAAACAAGGTCTTGATTTAAAGGGCGGTGTTTACATAGTTTATGAGGCAGAAAAAGAGGGTACTCCTTCTGCTGAGGAAATGGCTGCTGCTGTTTCAATGTTACAGCAGAGAGTTGATTATAAGGGCTACTATGATGCAGAAGTTTCTCAGGAAGGTGACAAGAGAATAAGAGTTGAAATCCCCGGTGTTGAAGATGCTGCTGCTGTAGTTGAAGAAATCGGTGAAGCTGCTCATCTTACATTCAGAGCAATGAACGATGATAATACACCTGGTGATGTTTTGGTTGACGGTACTAATGTTGCTGATGCAGGCAAGGCTTTCCAAAACAACTCTGTTGTTGTTACTCTTGACTTTGACAGTGTAGGTGCAACTGCATTTGCTGAAGCAACTGCAAATAATATTGGCAAACAAATTGGTATTTATATGGATGATATGCTTATTTCAGCTCCTACTGTAAATGCTGCGATTACTGATGGCAAAGCTATTATTACAGGAAACTTTACAGCAGAGGAAGCTGAGGATTTGGCTGCTAAAATCAGAGCAGGTTCTCTTCCATTCAGCTTAACTGCTCTTGAGTATAATGCTGTTGGTGCAAGACTTGGTGCAGATTCTTTATCTACATCTGTTAAGGCTGGTGCTGTTGGTGTTGCCCTTGTACTTTTATTTATGCTTTTAAGATACAGAGTACCGGGCTTAATTGCTGATATTGCTCTTGTAGGATATACAGGAATTATTATTGTTGTTATGAGTTTATTTGGCATTACTCTTACTTTGCCTGGTGTGGCAGGTATTATACTTGGTATTGGTATGGCGGTAGATGCTAATGTTATTATATTTGAAAGAATTAAAGAAGAAGTTAACTCAGGTAAGTCTGTAAAGACTGCTATTAAAAATGGTTTCTCAAAAGCCTTATCTGCTATTCTTGATGGTAATATTACAACACTTATAGCTTGTGCTGTGCTTTTGTGGCTGGGTACCGGTCCTATTAAGGGATTTGCACAGACACTTATATTGAGTATTGTTGTTTCAATGTTTACTGCATTAGTTGTTACAAGAATTCTTCTTTATGTTATTGTAAACATTGGTGTTAAGAGCCCTAAGCTCTATGGCGGTAAGTAGGAGGTTAATGTTATGAAGATTGTTAAGAATAGATTTATTTATATTGCTATTTCCATCGTTCTTATCCTTTTAGGCATTGCTTCTATGATTTTTAATGCTGTTAAGGGTAATGGTGCTTTTAATTATGATATCCAGTTTACAGGCGGTACATCTATTCAGGTGGATTTAGGTAAGGAAGTTTCTGATGATGAAATTTCTAAGGAAGTTGAAGCTATCATTGGCGAGGCTCCTTCTCAGATTCAGTCCCTTGAGGGAACTACAAAGCTTATTAAGACTAAATCATTAGATATGGAGACAAGAAATAGTATTCAGGATGATTTAATGGGTAAGTACGGTATTGAACAGGGCAACTTTACTATTCAGGATGTCAGCGGTACAATAAGCAGTGAAATGAAAAAGAATGCTTTCTTGTCTGTAGCGGTTGCTTGTATATTTATGCTTATTTATGTAAGTATCAGATTCAAGGATTTTAATACAGGTGCAAGTGCTGTTATTGCACTTTGCCACGATGCCCTTATTGTTTTGGGAAGTTATGCTGTATTCAGAATTCCTATGAACAATAATTTTATTGCTGCAATTCTTACTGTACTTGGTTACTCAATCAATGCAACTATTGTTATATTTGATAGAGTAAGAGAAAACAAAAAAATTGTTGGTAGAAATAATTTTGAAGGTCTTGTGGATACGTCAGTTAAACAGACCCTTACAAGATCATTGTTTACATCATTGACTACTTTCTTTACAGTTGCAGCACTCTATGTGTTTGGTGTAGATTCTATCAGACAGTTTGCACTTCCTATTGCTGTAGGTGTTATATGCGGTACTTATTCATCTGTATTTATTGCAGGAAATATATGGTACTTATTATCTAGTGCTAAATTTAAAAGAAAACAGCAGGGTAAAACTGCAAAGAAATAATTTACTAGAAAATTTCAAATTATAATAAACTAAGGCTGCCTATTAGGCAGCCTTGTTTTTAAGGAGTGCAGTATATTGAAATGGTTTGTGAAAAAGTGCAGCGTAAAGGCTGAGGATTTAATGAATTTTTACGGAGTGAGAAAACCTTTGGCTTACGCACTTTATAACAGGAAAATAAGAAACAGAGATGAAATAAAAAGATATATTGATACTGATAATTTTTGCTTTGAAAATATTGAAAATTTAAGCGGAGTTAAAGAAGCCTTTTCTATAATTAAAGAAGCTATAAATAAAAAAAAGAAGATATTTATATATGGTGATTATGATGCTGATGGCGTAATGAGTACTTCAATTATGTACAAAGGGTTGTATGGTCTTGAAGCTGATGTAAATTATTTTATTCCAAACAGAGTTGAAGATGGATATGGACTTAATGACAAGGCTGTTGAAAAACTTATTGACGAGGGTGCTGAGCTTATAATAACTTGTGATAATGGTATTTCAGCAATAAGTCAAATTCAACTGGCTAAAAGTAAAGGGATTAAGGTAATAATACTTGATCATCACGAACCGCCATTTGAAGAATTAAATGAAGTGAAAAATGAAATTTTGCCTGATGCTGACGCTGTTGTGGATGCTAAAATAGAAAACTGCGGATACAAATTTACACAAATGTGTGCAGGTGGTTTGTGTTATAGGTTTATTTGCGGTTTATACAAATTTTTGGGCAGGAAGTTAGAATTTTGTGATGAACTTTGTGAACTTGCTGCTGTTGCGACTATATGTGATGTAGTTGATCTTGTAGATGAGAACAGAGCTATAGCTGCAAAGGGATTAAAATTTATAAACAGCGGCAGCAGAAATTTGGGGTTAAAAACTTTAATTGAATTAAAGGAAATAAAAAGTGTAAATTCTTATAGCATTGGATTTGTAATAGGTCCTTGTATAAATGCAAGCGGAAGACTTGACAGTGCAAAAATTGCTGTAGAACTTTTTGTGACAAATGATATAAAAAGAGCTATGGAATTGGCGGAGCAGCTTAATAATTTTAACGAGGAAAGAAAAAGTATTACGGTTGATTGTCTTAATAGAATAACAAATAACATTGAAAATTCGGACTTAAAGGAAGATAAGATAATAGTAGTTTATGATAAAGAGACCCATGAAAGTGTTGCAGGAATAATTGCGGGAAGAATTAAAGAAAGGTATTGCCGGCCTGCTATTGTTCTTACAAATGCTGAAGAAGGAGTTAAAGGTTCTGGTCGTTCAGTTGAAGCCTATAATATGTTTAAAGGTCTTTTAAGGGTAAAGGATATTATGATTAAATTTGGTGGTCATACAATGGCAGCCGGAATGAGCCTTGAAGAACATAATATTGAGATATTCAGACAAAGATTAAATAATGAATGTGCTCTTACATTTGAAGAAATGTCTCCTGTACTTAGGGTTGAGACTATATTGGATATTGAAGATATTTCGGTGGAAAGTGCCGGGGAACTGAATATTTTAGCACCTTTTGGGAAAGCTAATGAAAAGCCGTTATTTGGAATAAAGAATGTTATTGCAGAAAATATAAGATTTGTGGGCAGTGAAGGAAATATAGTATCATTTAATATTGAAAGAAACGGAAAAAGAGTTAAGGCAGTAGATTTTGATAACTATGATTTGTGGATTAAATGGCTTAATGATAACGGATATGATGAAGAGAATTACAGATTGGCAAGAATTAATATAGATACTGTTTTTGCTCTTGATGTGAATGAATACAACGGTTATACAAATCCGCAGATCATAATAAAAGACATAAGAATGACAAATAAAAAATAAAATTAAAAAAGTTCTTGACAAGGGGTGTGAACTATGATAAACTATCCCTTGTCGCTGAACTGGAAAGCAAACAGAGTGTGGCAAAAAATAAAAAAAGTTCTTGACAGACATATGGTAAATGTGATAAACTATCAAAGTTGTTACTTCTATTATGAAAGTCGACAAGAAAATGAAAAAAATTAAAAAAAGTTCTTGACAACGGGTTATAGCTGTGATATACTAAATAAGCTGTAACCGAGTGGTTAAGCAAAGCGGGAACTAAAAAAGGTTAGAAAAAACCTAAAAAAGTTCTTGACAAAAGCAAAGAGATATGCTATACTAAATAAGCTGTTGCGAAGAGCGGCAGAGATTAGAACATTGAAAACTAAATAACTTAACGAATAAAACTCAATCCCAAACAATTCAAGTTGAAAGAACAACTAAAAAAATATGTCAGTAGTTTAATAGAGCTACAAACTTTTAAATGAGAGTTTGATCCTGGCTCAGGATGAACGCTGGCGGCGTGCCTAACACATGCAAGTCGAGCGATGAAATTTGAAGGATTTCTTCGGAATGAAAACAAATGGATTAGCGGCGGACGGGTGAGTAACGCGTGGGCAACCTGCCCTGTACTGGAGGATAGCATCGGGAAACTGGTGGTAATACTCCATAAGCTTACGGTAAGACATCTTAAAGTAAGAAAAGATTTATCGGTACAGGAGGGGCCCGCGTCTGATTAGATAGTTGGTGGGGTAACGGCCTACCAAGTCAACGATCAGTAGCCGACCTGAGAGGGTGATCGGCCACATTGGAACTGAGACACGGTCCAAACTCCTACGGGAGGCAGCAGTGGGGAATATTGCACAATGGGGGAAACCCTGATGCAGCGACGCCGCGTGAAGGAAGAAGTATTTCGGTATGTAAACTTCTATCAGCAGGGAAGAAAAGAATGACGGTACCTGACTAAGAAGAACCGGCTAAATACGTGCCAGCAGCCGCGGTAATACGTATGGTTCAAGCGTTATCCGGATTTACTGGGTGTAAAGGGTGAGTAGGCGGTTATATAAGTCATATGTGAAATGTCGGGGCTCAACCCCGGCCTGCATAAGAAACTGTATAACTAGAGTGCAGGAGAGGCAAGCGGAATTCCTAGTGTAGCGGTGAAATGCGTAGATATTAGGAAGAACACCAGTGGCGAAGGCGGCTTTCTGGACTGAAACTGACGCTGAGGCTCGAAAGCGTGGGGAGCAAACAGGATTAGATACCCTGGTAG
>CAJKOJ010000014.1 GCA_905201505.1 uncultured Eubacteriales bacterium
CTGTTCCGTTATTTTTTCTTTTATATAATAAAATCAAAAATATAAGCAATAATAGTTTTATTATACAACACAAAAAGCTGCTTTAAAACTCAAAGCAGCTTTCTAAATTTATTATATTATTTTATACCGGATAAACCTTATTATCAACATCAGCTAAGTTAGGATCAATACCAAATTTCTGAGCCTGTCTGAATTTAAAGAATTCTAAAGCTTGCTGAGGGAAAAGTGCATAGCTCAATACATCTTCTTCCTTCTCTTTGTAATCTCTCATTTCAGCTTCAACCTTTTCAAGCTCAGGAGCAATATTATCAGCCGGTCTGCAAGTAATAGGCTTTTCATCACCTATAATCTTCTTCCTTATTTCCTCAGAAATAGGCACAGGAGTTCTTCCATACATACCTCTTACAATATCCTTTGTTTCCTTAGGAACCATTTTATATCTTTCACCCATAAGCACGTTTAAAACAGCCTGTGTACCTACAATCTGGCTGGAAGGTGTAACAAGCGGAGGATAACCTAAATCAGCTCTTACTTTAGGAATTTCCTTTAACACATCCTCATACTTATCTTCTGCATTTGCCGCCTTTAACTGGCTTACAAGGTTTGAAAGCATTCCACCCGGAACCTGATAAAGAAGTGTAGCAATATCAACAGCAAGCATTTTAGGGCTTAAAAGACCGCTTTCAATAGCTTCTTCTCTTATAGGTTTGAAATAATCAGATATTTCCTTCAACAAACTTTCGTCAAGACCTGTATCAAACTCAGTTCCCTTTAAAGCAGAAACCATAACTTCTGTAGCAGGCTGAGCAGTACCCATACTAAGCGGTGACATATCTGTATCAATAATATCTGCTCCTGCTTCAATTGCTTTCATATATGTCATTGCAGCTACGCCGCTTGTATAATGGCTGTGAACTTCTATAGGAAGATCAACTTCTTCTTTAATAGCCTTAACTAAATCATAAGCAGGCTGAGGAAGCAAAAGACCTGCCATATCCTTGATACATATAGAATCTGCACCTAAATCTCTGTAAGTCTTTGCAAGATTTACATAGTATTCAAGAGTATGAACATCGCTTAAAGTATAGCTTATTGCAAGCTGAGCATGTGCCCCGTTTTCTTTTTTAACAGCTTTTACAGCAGTTTCAAGATTTCTTGCATCATTAAGTGCGTCAAATATTCTTAAAATATCAATACCGTTTTCAATGCTTTTTCTGACAAAAGCGTCTACAACATCATCAGCATAATGTCTGTAGCCAAGAATATTCTGACCTCTTAAAAGCATTTGAAGCTTTGTGTTTTTAAAGGCAGAACGGAATTTTCTTAATCTATCCCAAGGATCTTCCTTCAAATATCTGAGGCAGGAATCAAAAGTAGCACCGCCCCATACTTCAACAGCACCGAAACCAATTTTATCCATTTTATCTAAAATAGGGAGCATATCCTCTATTCTCATTCTTGTAGCAATTAAGGACTGCTGGCCATCTCTCAATGTACAGTCACAAATTTTAATAGGCTTTGCCATTTATATAACCTCCCTTTATCTGTAAAGTGACAAGAAAATACCTGATGCAATAGCAGAGCCAATTACACCGGCAACATTAGGACCCATTGCGTGCATAAGCAGATAGTTATTGGGATTTTCCTCCTGACCGACTTTCTGTGCAACTCTTGCAGCCATAGGTACTGCTGATACGCCTGCTGCACCTATAAGAGGATTAACCTTGCCTCCTGACAACTTACACATAATTTTACCAAACACAACACCTGCTGCTGTAGAAAAAGCAAAGGCAGCAAGACCTAATAACAAAATTTTAATTGTCTCAATCTGTAAAAACTGGTCAGCTCTTGTTGTTGCACCTACACTTATACCAATGAATATGCTTATAATGTACATTAAAGCTTCAGAAGCATGTGTGGCAAGTTTTTGAGTAACACCTGATTCTCTGAATAAATTACCTAACATAAGCATACCGATAAGAGATGCTGTATCAGGAAGAATAAGTATAACAAGCATAGCAGTAATAATAGGGAAAAGAATTTTTTCCTTTTGTGAAACAGTTCTAAGCTGTTCCATTTTTATCATTCTCTCTTCTTTTGTTGTGAGTGCTTTCATAATAGGCGGCTGAATTATAGGAATAAGTGCCATATAAGAATAAGCCGCAACAGTAACTCTTGACAAAAGATGAGGTGCCAGCTGTGTAGTTGTAAATATAGCAGTAGGTCCGTCAGCACCGCCGATTATACCAATTGATGCAGCCTCCTCAGGACTAAAGCCCAATGCAAGAGCACCAAGAAAGGCAGCAAATATACCAAACTGAGCTGCTGCACCTAAGAGCAAACTCTTAGGATTAGCAATAAGAGGACCAAAATCAGTTAATGCACCGACGCCCAAAAATATAAGCGGTGGAAATATTCCCAACTCGTCACCTTGGAATATATACCAAAGCAATCCACCGTTTCTTGTAGTTTCACCTGCAACCTGTACAGGATTAAGTGCCATCTGTCCGTTTACACTTGTTATCCCTACTACATCAAGCATTTCCCTTATAGGTTCATTCATAAGTCCGCTGTTAGGCAAATTTGCCAAAAGCATACCAAATGAAATTGGCAGCAATAAAAGCGGCTCAAATTTCTTAGCGATTGCCAAATACATAAAAAACAGAGAAACAGCAATCATAATAAGAAATTTATAATTATCTCCAACAAAGAACTGTGCAAAACCTGAATTCGAAAAGAAATTAAGCACAGCCTCTTCTAACATTTCAAACATATTTTATGCCTCCTGAGAGATTATTCTGCAACTGTAATAAGTACATCACCTGAATTAACAGCCTGACCCTTAGTCACGTTAACAGAAGCAACAGTACCTGCCACAGGAGTTACAATATCATTTTCCATTTTCATAGCCTCTAATACAGCTACAACCTGATTAGCAGCAACCTTATCGCCAACACTTACTTTAATATCCAAAATATTTCCTGGCATAGGTGCATTTACCCCTGTTCCCTCTGCTGACTGAGGAGCAGAAGAAGCTGCAGGTGCTGGTGCAGAAGCAGCAGGAGCTGATGTTTGTACAGGTGCTGCAGCTTGTGCTGCAGGAGCTGTCTGAACACTTGCTCCGTTTAATTCTTCAACCTGAACTTCGTACACATTTCCGTTTACAGTAATTCTATAGCCTTTCATTTTCAAATCCTCCTAAAACAAATTGTTTTGCTGTTCATGTATTGCTTCTCTGTTCCATGTGTTAACCCTTCTCAAGCTTCTTACAACAAGCTTATCAGGTCCGATATTATTGCCCTTTGCACATTCCTGTGCAGCAATTGCAGCAGTAATAACAGCTATTAACTCTAAATCATCATTTACTTTTTTATCAGTTACAGGTACAACAGCAGGTGCAGGCTTAACCGCAGCCTTTTCTTCCGCCTTTTTCTTGCCTGAATCAACGTTCAGCTTACCAAAAGCAGTGAGAATAAGACTTATAAATATAAGCACAACAAACACAGTACATATACCGAGAACTGTAACCATAAGACCTTCAGTTAACCAATCCATAACATTTCACCTCTTAGAATTCAATACTTGAATGCTTCTTAGCAACAGTATTTTCTCTCTTTGACATAAGCATTTCAAGTGCAATTAAAATTCTCTTTCTGGTATTAGCCGGTATTATAATCCCATCAATGTAGCCTTCAGCCGCAATTTGATATGGTGTTGAAATATTATCATACTGTGTTTCCTTATATCCCATAACCTTAGTTGCAGCTTCCTTGTTAATTAAGGCAATATTTGCTGACGGCCATGCATATACAATATCAGCTCCAATATGTTTTGAATTCATAATAAGATATGAATTTCCAATACCGTTTCTGACTATTACATTAATTTTAGGTACTGTAGCATTTGCAAAGGCAAAAGCAAGCTTAGCACTGTACTTTATAACATCACTTTGTTCATCAATATGAAGCGTGCTGTATCCTTCTACATCTGTAAATGTTATAATTGGAATATTAAATGCGTCACATATATTTAAAAATTCACCGGACTTTTTAACACCGTCAATATTAATACGGCCGCTGTTTGCAATAACACCAGTTGTTATTCCGTCAAGTCTTATAAATCCTGTAATAATATTTTCAGCATAATTTTCACTTACTTCAGTAAACTTAAAATTATCGGCAACAGAAGTAATTATAGCTTTCATATCAATTTCAGCTGTATTATCTTCAGGCACAACAGAGTTTAAACTTTCATCAACTCTGTTAAGGTCATCAGACACAATTGAAACATTTACATCATCAAGATTATTTGCAGGAAGAAGCTCAATAAGTTCCTGAGCTTTCTCAAAACATTTGTTATCATTTTCGCATTCAAAATGCACAAGACCTTTTTGAGCAAGAGCATTTGCACCGCCTACAGTCTCATAAGTTGATGCCTTGCCGTCAAGACCTGAATATATAGACGGACTAAGCATAAACATTTTAGCACTGTCTTCTGACATTATAACAAAATCAGACAATGAAGGCAGGAAAGTACTTATACCGAGACAGTTGCCCAAAACAATACTAATCTGCGGAATAACACCGCTTGCAGATGCCTGACTTTTAAACATAACACCATACGCATCAAAGGTATTGAATCCCTCTTCAAGGGCAACACCCTTTGAATCTAACACCGCCACAACAGGACAACCCATTTTAAGGGCAAGTGCATAAACATCAGCAATCTTTTTAGCATGCTTTGCATTTACAACACCTTCCTGAGAAAAAGCATATACAAGCTTTCCCTTTACAGTACCGTAGCCTGTTACAACTCCGGCATCTGTATTAAATGCACCAAGCTCAACAAAACTGTTCTCATCAAAAAGCTTTTCAAGTCTTTCCTTAGCAAGGGAAGGAGCTTCCTGCATTTTGGCGATAAGCTCATTTATTTCGTCAAATCTGCTCATTATTTTTACCTCCTGCAAATTTTTTTCAAAAAAAATCGATAAATTACTTGTAATTATATATAATTTATTGTACTATAAAGACAAAATAATTGAAAATATTATTTATTATATACTATTTATAACAACATTCCTATAAGGAGGAATTTAAATGGATTTAAAGGAATTTGAATATGTTCTTGCCATAAACGAAGAACGCAGTTTTTCAAAGGCTGCAAAAAAACTTTTTATATCTCAGCCATCACTGAGCCAATATATAAACAGGCTTGAAGGTCAGCTGGGAGTTACAATTTTTGACAGAAATACCATTCCCTTATCTCTTACTTTTGAGGGCGAGCTTTATATTAATTCAATTAAAGCTATTATGAATATAGTTACAAATATGAGAAAAAGTTTTGATGACGTATCCGATTTAAAAAAAGGCCGTGTTAATATCGGGCTTACACCGTCAAAAGCAAATAATCCTCTTCCGGCTATTTTGCCTGTTTTTAAGAAAACTTATCCGGGCATTGAACTTATAATTACAGAAAGAACTTCCTCTGAACTTGAAGATATGCTTACCAGAGGACAGGTTGATGTCTGTATGCTCAATTTGCCTATTAAATCAAAGGGAATTGAATACGAACCTATTATGAAGGAAAACATATATATAGCAGCACCTCCTGACTATATACCGCCAAAGAGCGTAGACACAAGTGCAGAATATCCTCAACTTAGTATAAATGACCTTGCTGATGAACAGTTTATTCTTCTTCATCCAAGCCAAAGATTGAGACAAATAGCTGATACAGTATTCACAAATGAAAACTTCAAGCCAAAAATACTGCTTGAAACTTCCAGTATTGAAACAGCTTTGCGTCTTTCAGCTTCAGGTATGGGATTTAGCTTTGTGCCGGAATCCTCTGTCAGATTTGCCGGGCTTAAAAACCCGCCTAAATATTTTACCTTGCCTCATGACTTAAATTGGACTCTTGTAATTGCTTACAGAGAAGGCTCATATAAAACTAAAGCAGTAAAAGCCTTTGCTGAAATTGCAAAAAAGGTTATTGCGGAATAGGAGTAATTATGTTGACTATTATTGATTTGGAATTTAATCAGGCCTTTGATTTCGGTAACGGAAATGCTGAGCCAAATCCTGACTGCCGTTTTGAAATAATACAAATAGGAGCCGTTAAAGTTAATGAAAACTACAAAGTTGTAGATAAGTTTAATGTTTACATTAAACCAACACTTTATCCCAGAATACATCCTTATGTTGAAAAAATTACAGGTTTTAAAACAGATGATTTCAGCTATGCCCCTCGTTTTAAAGAAGCATATTCAAAATTCAGATATTTTCTTGGAAACGATACAACTCTTGGAACATGGGGATACAGTGATATTAAAGCACTTTTCAGAAATATAACTTTTAATGACATAATGGAGCCTCCTATTATTATACAATATGTAGACATACAAAAAATTGCAACTTCTCATTTAAAATACAGCAGAGGAGGTGCAATAGGTCTTAAAAATGCTGTAGATGCACTTAAGATTAAAATAGAGGAAAGCAAACATTTTCACAATGCTTTAGGTGATGCTTATTATACAGCAAAAGTTCTTGAAACAATTAATCCCAAAGAACTTCCTGTACGTATTTTCAATTCAAAACATATAAAATAAACTGCCGCAGCTAGTCTGAAATCTATACTGCGGCAGTCTTTAAGACATTACTGCTTTTTAAAAGCAATAAAATATTATTCAATTCGTTTTCCGTTAACAACAACTCTGTATCTGTCATCCTTATCATCACAGGTTATAAGGGTGGCAACAGCCCCGCTTCCGCTTAAAATATTGTCATCTGTATTTATATTATAATCAGACTTACTCTTTATTTCCTTATATGTATTTTTTCTTTCCGATTCGGTATTATTATTCAGAAATATAACATTTTCAGGGAAGTCTTTGTATACAGAAAATATTTCATATTTTCTTATTCCGTCTTTTGTATAAATATAAAAATACGGTGCCTCACTTATGTAATTTTTATCTTTATATCTCATAAGCCCGGCAAACATTGTGCCGTTATTCATACAATGCCCAAATATCCTGCTTTGGTAATTTTCAAGTCCACTATCACTTTTATCTGCAAAAATTGTGCCTGATTTATTATGTTTTCCCTTAAAGGTTTTTGTAAGATATTCTTTATTGTCTCTGCTTTGCACAAGAGGGTAGCTTATTTTACCGTTATCAGCAAAAATCCACCCGATAAAATCAGAATTTATTTTTTTTAAACTTTCATAGTCAACATTTATTACATCATCATATTGATTTCTATCGCTGTCAGTATCGTCATTTTTTTCTGCATACTCACTGAGAGTTAAATATTCCTCTTCTGCCCTTTTATATTCAATCTCATTTTTTATTATATAAAGAACTGAAAAAATTATAACAACTACAGCTGCTATCCTTACTGACAATACAATTTTATTTTTCATTATGTTCACCTTCAGACTTGTCTGCAAATTCCTTTGTCAATATTTTATGTATAGCTGCAGGCAGCCCATTTCCAATGACCTGCCTGACTTTCATACATACAAAAAATATATTATTCTCTCTTACCCTCCATAGTTTGTTTTATAATACTATGCATAATTTCTTCATTAAGCTGACCGCTGACATATCCAAAAACATTGCCGTCTCTGTCTATCATAAATGTTGTAGGGAAAGATGTTATTCCGTAAGAATTGAATATTTCCCCTGTTCTGTCCATCACTACAGGATAAGTATATCCGTTTTCTTCAAGAAAAGACTTAATTTCTTCTTCAGACTTTTCTCTGCCCATATTAGGTGCAGCCACTCCCAGTACAATTAAAGCGTCATCTCCGTCTGTATCATAGCTTTCATATATTCTTTGAATATCAGGCATTTCAGCCTTGCACGGAGGACACCATGTCGCCCAGAAATTAAGAAAAACTGTTTTTCCTTTATAATCAGACAACTTATGTGTTTTACCATACTGATCCGTAAGGGTAAAATCTATTGCAGGAATTATGTCTTCCTCAACCCCGTTTTCATCAACTGTATTTTCTTCTGTAATATCTTCGGTTTCCTCATTTTCTGTAACTATACTGCTCTCATCACCAGCTTTTTCATTATTTTCACCTGAACTGTTTTCTGTTCCAAAGGGCGATGAAATACTTGACAAATAACCTGTAACATCATTCATTTTACCTGTAAACATAAGTACACCCATTAATATCATTAAAATACCGCCAACCTTAGCAGTATATTTTACAATATTCATATGGTTTTTAAAGAAACCAAGCAAAGATGTTGTAAAAAATCCTACAGCTAGAAATGGAAGTACAAAACCTGCTGTGTATACACCAATAAGCATAAATCCTGAAGCCTTTGTACTTGCCGATGCTGCCATAATTAACGCACTGGTTAAGGCAGGACCTACACATGGGGTCCATGCAAAGCTAAATGTAAAACCCATTATCAAAGCTGAAACAGGCGACATAATAAATTTATCAGGATTAAAATTAATTCTGCGTTCTTTGCTCAAAAGCATACTCTTTCCAAAAACACCTAATTGGTACAAGCCAAATAAAACAATAATTACACCGCCTATTTTTGCAAATAACATCTGGTTGTCCTTAAAAAATGAGCCCATTGCAGAAAAACCTAAACCTAAACTAAAAAAAGCAAAACTTACGCCGACTACAAAGCAAAATGTATTTAACATAACCTTGCTTTTTTTATAATATATTTTCCCGTCTTCCCCTTTAACCCCTGTACCTCCTGATAAATAACCGATATAAAGAGGTATAAGCGGCAAAACACAAGGAGAAAGAAAACTTATCAGTCCTTGAAAAAACACCATTATTATAGGTACATTTATATCCAGTGAAAATCCCATTTTTATCTCTCCTTTTACTTGTATATTTTATTATTACATTACTTAACTGTAAGAATAACTTATACAATTTAATTTGTCAACCAAAAATGGGACGTTTTCAATATATTACCATTTCCCGGTTATAAGTCTTATGTTATACATCTTTAAAACATATTAACAGTACTTTTAAATATTTCAGCTAATCTGCATCTGTATGTAATGTATTTATTACAGCAGGAATAAGCTGTTTTTTTCTTGAAACAAAGTTTTTAAGATAAACTGTATTTTTGTCTCAGGGCTGCGGAACAAACGGCTCATATATTCATACGCATTTTTACCGCAAAATACTATTGTTAAACTCTTTTCTATAGCTATGCTTACATTTCTTTCAAGGCTGTTGACTTTATCGGCAGCCTGAACAGGTGTACGGAAATCCCGTACACCTGTTATCTTGCTTTTACACAGTTTTTTCAATTTTAATTCCTGCAAAAAATTCTTTGACATCTTGCCGAGACAGTACCTCATCTATACATTTTGTTTCAATATAAACGGAAAGATGTATATTACTTTTATCCCCGGAATCAAAATAGGCTTCAACATTATCTTTATATAAAAATACAAAGCCTTCTAATTCATTTAATTTTATTTTTTTAATCGGTTTTACGTATGGGGGATTATCTCCGTAAATACAACTATCCGCCTCTATTCGGCTTTGTCTCTGCATTTTTATATATTTTTCTGTTGTCTCCTCATATTCTATAAAAGTAAAAAAAATCCTAAATGATTTATCCTGCGGCTTAAACTCAAATCCATTTTCATAGACTACCGCAGTATCAGTATCAACATAAAGTCCATTTGGCATATTAAATGATATACCACCGTAATGCAGGCGGTTATTTTCAATTTTTAGCATAACTTGTTTTCTCCTTTTATTTTTTTAATATAAGTATTATGGTATCAGCAATAGTTGATATAAATTCTGAGTTGGCTGGTCTGCCGTTTTTTCTTGAACAGGCATAGATAAAATATTTGTCTATAATCCCGAGGTTACCACATTTACACGCTATCTCAATAGAATGACATATCTCTCTTTCTTCGCACGAGGGTGTTGTGTTATATTGTTCTGCAATTTTGGGATAAAGTTTTTTTGTAATGTGGTCCTGTAATTCTATATCTTGCACGACCATCATTATTGCACTCCTGCAATAATGATAACCCATTAAGTTTGCCAAAATCCCAAAATTATGCAGTAAATTTAGCTCCTTCATAAAAAACAATTATTAACATTATGTTATCACATTCCAAACCGTCGGTCAAGGTATAACCAAAAGTATATTAGGTTTAGGTATATTCAAGTTCAATATAAAACCAAATATAATAGTGGTAATAGTAAAAGAGAGGGTGATAATATGCAAAAATATGATGAGCTAAATGCAGAAATCGGTGCAAGAATAAAAGAAATCAGATTAAAAAGAAACATTTCACAAGATGTACTTGCTGAAAAAATAGGCGTTTGTAATGGAGCACACCTATCAAATATAGAACGCGGCTATAGCGGAATATCTATAAAAAAACTTATATCTATATGCGAAGCATTAAATATTGAAGCAGATTATATTTTATTTGGTGTTTCATCAAACAATGTAGAAACATCTTTACACCATTATTTAAAACAACTGACCAAAGAACAGTCTATTTATCTTTTGGATATAATTAAAGCATATGTGAAGTCTTGCGGGATCAATGTAGAAACGTGATATAGTCACTGAGTGCGGTAAACTTTATCACACTTTTTATTTTCTGAAAAAGGGACGGTTAGAAGTGTGTTTTTAAGGGTTGGAATGAATTATATTACCTTGCTGTTTTCGCCCTCTGAAACCCTTGATTTTATGCGATAAATTTAGCTTTAGAACTTGAAACATAAATTGGACTTTATAGAAATAGGAAACAGAATACAGTATTACCGTAATCAAAATAATATGATGCAAGCACAATTAGCTGAATTGATTAGAACTAATCAAAAGCATATTTCAAAGATAGAATTGGAGCAGCTTAGAGTAAAACTTGATACAATATATGCAATTACAACAGCTTTACATATTTCCATTGATACATTGATAGCTGACTATGATAATAGTAATGATGAAGCTAATCTGAAGCTTATTTTAGACGAGATTAGGGGTATGAATCATAAACAGCTTAAAATGCTTCGTGAAAATATTGCCACAATTAAAAAGTTTAATCAGTAAATAAGATAATTAAAAAAAACCGTTATATGCTTGCCGCTCTCGGTAGCTATATGACGGTTTTATTTTCTAAAAATGAGGAGTTTAGAATAACCAAAACATTTTTGTGTGCTTTATATGCTCATACTTTTTTAATGTCTGAAAAGGGACATTAGAAGTGTGTTTTTATGTGTGAGAATTCGCAAAATAAGTCTTATGTTATAATTTTTTAAAACATATTAACAGTACTTTTAAATATTTCAGCCTAACCTACATCTGTATGTAATGCATTTATTACAGCAGGAATAAACTGTTTTTTTCTTGAAACAAAGTCTTTAAGATAAACTGTATTTTTCGTCTCAGGACGGTGGAACAAACGGCTCATATATTCATACGCATTTTTACCGCAAAATACTATTGTTGAACTTTTTTCTATAATGTTTGTCAGCATAAAAAACATCATATCAGAGCCTCTTTCCTCATTTACTCTTATCATATAATCAAGTATTCTGCCTTTTACTTCCTCTATTTCCCCGGAATCCATAAGGTTAAACTGTCCTACACCAAATCTTGTTTTACCTGCATTAAACATCTTAAAATCCTGATAGAATATTTGCTCAATACTTTTATTTTTAATATCACTGCCGGCATAAAACATTTTCCTTGAATAATCAAAAATATCTATTCCCGCTATTTCAGCAAGCCTCTCAGCAGTTATTTTATCCTGCTCAGTACACGTTGGCGAAGAAAATATTAATGTATCAGATATAATTGCAGAGCACAAAATACCTGCTATTTTATCCGGAATTTTAACATTACTCTCATCAAAAATCTGAGTTATAATAGTTGCAGTACATCCTAATGGCTGATTTCTGAATAAAATCGGATGTATAGTTTCAAAATCTGCTATTCTATGGTGGTCTATTACTTCAAGCACCTCTGCTTCTTCCAGTCCATCAACTGCCTGTGACTTTTCATTGTGGTCAACAAGAATAACTTTTTTGCTTTTAGCACCAATAAGATTACGTCTGGAAATCATACCAACCAATTCACCGCATTTTGTAATCACAGGGAAGTCTCTGTGCCTTTTTTGTACCATTATAGAACGAATTTCATCAAGATAATCATTTGTAGAAAAGGTAATAAGGTCGTGGTCTCTCATAAAATGCCTTATAGGCATACTTTGGTTAACAAGCCTTGCAGCAGTGTATATATTATAATCCGTTTTTATAATATTACATCCTTTTTTATCTGCCGCATTTTGTACAGTATGAGATACAATATTGTTTTCTCCGCATATTATTACACACTTAGAATTAAGTTTAACAGCTAGCAGCTGAGCTTCAGTATTTTTGCCAACTATAACAACAGCATTTTCAACATCATCGTTTTCCGTAAGCTCAGTAATATCTGCTGTTGCAATTACTTTATCACACTCAACATTTCCTTTTATATTCCCTACAATCATTTCTCCCCTTAAAATTTCTGTTAAATTTCTATATGGTGTATTTGCCCTTGCAATAACATCACTGTCATAAACATCCATATATGACTTTGCTATATCAGACACTGTAATTATTCCTTCAAGCAAGTTTCTGTTATTAACAACAGGGAGCGTAACCATATTTTTTTCTTTCATTATTTCCCACGCTTTTTTTAGAGAAATAAGAGAATTAACCCCTTTAACATAGCTTATTTCTATATCTCCTATTTGTGTCCTTACATTCTGTATAAGTTCAGGCTCTTCCACATTAAAATATTCCAGCACAAATTTTGTTTCATTATTAAGGCTGCCGCATCTTGCTGCAACAAACCCATCACTTAATTGATTTTTAAGCCATGTATATGCAATAGCAGAACAAATAGAATCAGTATCAGGATTTTTATGACCAATTATGTAGGTTTTACTTCTCTTTTCCATACTGTATACCCCCTGTCAAATGCAATTTATAATTAAGCGGTATCTTAAACATTCAGTTCTTAACTACAAAATACTAATTAATTAAATTAAAGAATTTAATTGTATAGTAAAATAAACCGGTAGATTTCATAGAACCCTTAAAGCTCAAAAATCCCCCTATGCCGCATTGAACATAGGGGGATTTTATACTATTTGTTATATATAGGTTTATAAAAACTATATATTATTTACATAACATACCTACCCCGCTGTAAAATTCTTCTCTTTTCCTTATTTATCCCTCAACTGACTTTTATCTGCTCATTTCCTCCTGAGGTCCCTCTGAACTATGTGTCTTAATTACACTCTCAATTTCCTCAAGAGATGCAGCAGGCATATCACCGTTAGTAGTACATTTAACAGCAGACATTGCATTGCCGTATTTAACAGCCTGCAGTGGGTCATCAGTTGTAAGCAAAGCATACAGAGCACCTGCAACATAAGCGTCGCCTGAACCAATTCTGTCAATAACCTCAATATTTTCATAAGCAGGCTCTTCATAAAACTTTCCGTTATAATAGAGCTTTGAGCCAAAATTATGTCTTGTAGGGCTTACAACATCTCTCTTAGTTGTTGCAACAACCTTGCAGCCGTAATCATCACAATAACTCTTCATTATTTCTTCAAGTGTTCCTGTTTTCTGCATCATTCTTCTTGATGTTTCCTCGGATACAAAGAGAATATCAACATAAGGAAGAATAGAAACTATTGCCTCCCTTGCCTCATCTTCTGACCACAGCTTTGCCCTGTAATTGCAGTCAAAACTTACTGCGGCACCTGCAGCCTTAAATTCCTTAATAATTTCAATTACAGTATCCTTCAGCTCCTTATTTAGTGCCATTGAAATACCGCTTACATGAAATAATCTTGTATTTGTATAAACAGACGGATCAATTTCCTCTTTCTTAAGGTAACAAATTGAAGAATGTGCTCTGTCATATACTACAGAAGACTTTCTTGGATAAGCACCTGCCTCGTAATAATAAATTCCAAGTCTTGCGTCTTTAGAATAATCATATATAATATAATCATCAGAAACATTGCCGTATCTTATTTTATACTTTGCAAATCTGCCTACCTTATTGTCAGGCAGTCTTGTAATTATTGCTGAACGAACACCCAGAAATGCTGCACCTGATGCAACATTAAGCTCAGAACCGCCTGCCTGCTTTTCAAAAGTTTCACTTCTTGAAATTTTCTCCTTGTTATGAGGAGATAATCTTAACATTACTTCTCCAAATCCAACTAAATCAAATTTTTTTTCTTTCATTGGTATAATACTCATAAAATATTCCTCCCGGTGTTATTATTTATAAATCGGATACCCAACCTTCTTCTTAACCTTGTTTAATGTCTTATTTGCAATATAAGAAGCTTTTTCTGCACCCTCTTTCAATACCTTTTCAAGATATGCCTTATCAGAAGAATACTCCTTAAACTTTTTCTGTATCGGTTCAAGCTCAGTTACAACAGCTTCACCTACGGCAGATTTAAACTCACCGTATCCCGCACCCTTAAACTCAGCCTCAGCTTCAGCAACAGATTTTCCTGTAACAGAAGAGTATATGTTTAAAAGATTACTAACCCCCGGTTTGTCCTCTGAATATCTTACCTCAGTATCAGAATCTGTAACAGCTCTTTTAATTTTGTTTGCAATTACTTTTGGATCATCAAGAATGTAAATTACATTGTTTTCATTGTCGCTTTCAGACTTACTCATTTTCTTCTCAGGATTTTGCAGTCCCATAATTCTTGCACCAACCTTTGGTATATAAGGTTCAGGTATTTTAAATACATCACCATATATACTGTTAAATCTGCCTGCTATATCCCTGCATATTTCAAGATGCTGCTTTTGGTCTGCACCAACAGGTACAAGGTCACTCTGGTACAAAAGTATATCTCCTGCCATTAACACAGGATATGTGTAAAGTCCGGCATTTATATTATCAGAATGCTTTGCTGCCTTATCTTTAAACTGTGTCATTCTGTTAAGCTCACCCATATACGTAAAACAGTTTAAAATCCATGCAAGTTCAGCATGTGCCTTTACATCAGACTGAACATATATTATATGCTTTTCGGGATCAAGTCCTATAGCAAGGAAAAGTGCTGCTAAATCCCTTGTTCTCTGTCTTAACTGTGTAGGATCCTGCCTTACTGTTATAGCATGCATATTAGCTACACCAAATAAACAGTTGTAATCCTCTTGTAAATTTTTCCAATTCTTTAATGCACCAATATAGTTGCCAAGTGAAGGTACACCTGACGGCTGCATTGCACTATATATAACTTTCTTTCTTTCTTCTGACATTTTACTCACTCCGGTTTCAATTTATATTTATATGTATTATGCACCTAATGTTGCTGCAATAACAGCTTTTATAGTATGCATTCTGTTTTCAGCCTCATCAAACACAACAGACTGGGCAGATTCAAATACTTCGTCTGTAACTTCCATTTCTGTTATGCCGAATTTTTCGCCCATTTCTTTTCCTATTTTAGTATTAAGGTCATGGAAAGCAGGCAGACAATGCATAAATATTGCACCTTCATTCGCATTGTTCATAACATCTTTGTTTACCTGATATGGCGAAAGTTCTTTAATTCTTGTTGCCCATACCTCGTCAGGCTCACCCATAGATACCCACACATCTGTATATATTACATCTGCATTTTCAGTGCCCTCTTTAACACTTTCAGTTAAATTAATTACAGAGCCGTTGGCTGCTGCTATTTTTCTGCACTCCTCAACAAGCTTTGCATCAGGGAAATACTCTTTAGGGGCACAGGCAGTAAAATTAATACCCATTTTAGCACAGCCTGCCATAAGGGAATTACCCATATTATATCTGGCGTCACCCATATACACAAAGTTTACACCCTTTAATTTTCCCAAATGCTCCTTTATAGTCAGAAAATCTGCCAAAATCTGTGTTGGATGTGCCTCATTAGTAAGGCCGTTCCACACTGGTACACCTGCATATTTTGCAAGTTCTTCAACTATATCCTGACCAAATCCTCTGTATTCAATACCATCAAACATTCTGCCGAGAACTCTGGCAGTATCAGCAATACTCTCTTTTTTACCAATCTGTGAACCTGACGGATCAAGATATGTACATCCCATACCAAGGTCTGATGCTGCAACTTCAAATGCACATCTTGTCCTTGTACTTGTCTTTTCAAATATAAGAGCAATATTCTTTCCTTTTAATGTGTCAACAGCCACACCTGCTTTTTTCTTAGCTTTCAATTCAGCTGCAAGCTCCAGAAGATATTCAAGCTCTTCTGTTGAAAAATCTAAAATTTTAAGAAAATTTTTTCCCTTTAAATCAACACTCATCAAAATTCCTCCTAAATACGCATTATATATAAACTGCAATATTAATTACAATTAAATTTCACTTTATATTTAAAGCAAACTCCACGTAATTATTTAATTGTATTAATTATACAACAATTTTTTTTAATTGTACATAAAAATCTTTAATTTACTAAAATTTTATTTGTTCAGAGTATAAATATAACATTGCAAGTTAATAATATGCTTAGGAGGTGTTAGAATGGACAATAATGAAAATTACAATAAGAAAGGCTTTTATACTGTACTATATACTTTAGCAGCTATATTTATAATATTAGCCTTTGGAATTTCCATTCTTAATAGTGGAAATACAGGCAATAATAATGAAGTAGATTTAGAGGAAAATATTTCCCCTGTAGACAAGTCTAATGTAAAGCCTTTGACAACAGAAACAACAACAGAGGTAAAAGCAGAAGCTCAAACAGAGCAGGTTACAAAAAGTGCAGCAGCAGATAATGCTGTTCAAGAAAATGGTGAACTTTCTTTATTTGATGATTCACAGGAAATGGAATGGCCTGTATCAGGTCAGATAGTAATGGACTACAGCGATGATACAGCCATTTTTGACAGAACACTTGAACAATACAGAACCAACGATTCAATCTGTATTTCAGCTGATGTAGGCACAGAAGTATTCGCAGCTGCGGACGGCATTATTACAACTATTACAAATGACAAAATATCAGGTATAACTGTAAATGTAGATCACGGCAATGGCTGGACATCTACATACAGCCAGTTAGATGAAAATCTGGCTGTATCAGAAGGTGAATCCGTTCACAAGGGAGACAAAATAGGAATAGTTGCAAATCCTACAAACTACAGTGTAGCATTAGGACCTCATCTTGAATTTTCCGTATTCAACGATGAAAATCCAACTGACCCTAAATTAGTATTGGCTCAGGCTGAATAAATAAACGCTTAACTCCGTAATTTTACTCTTGCAAAATTATGGAGTTTTTTTATTGACTTTCACTGTACTACGTGTTATAATACACTTAAACCAATTAATATACAAGGAGGTGACACTATGTTTAAAATAGATTTAAAAAGTAACTTACCCATTTATGAACAAGTTATTAATCAGGTCAAAGAAAGTATATTAAAGGGGTATTTTTCATCAGGAGATCCACTGCCCTCCGTCCGTAAACTTTCAACTATTCTTGATGTCAATCCAAACACAATTGCAAAGGCATATCAGGAACTTGAACGGCAGGGTGTAATTGTTACAGTCAGAGGACGAGGCACTTTTATTTCAGAAGAAGCCATAAACGGAATAGATATACATAAAGAACTTAATAAAGTTCGTCCGACTTTGGCAGAACTCAAGCTTAACGGTGTATCTGATACAGAAATACTGAGTTGTATTAAAAAAATATTAGAAGAACTTGACAGAAAGGAGTAATTATATGATAAACATACAAAACGTAAGTAAATACTATGACAAATTTAAAGCCATTGACAATGTATCTATTGAAATACCCAAAGGTACTATTCATGGACTTATAGGAGAAAACGGTGCAGGCAAAACAACTTTAATTCACTGTCTCACAGGTATAT
Organism: uncultured Eubacteriales bacterium; assembly: GCA_905201505.1. Taxonomy (GTDB): domain Bacteria; phylum Bacillota; class Clostridia; order Lachnospirales; family CAG-274; genus Gallispira. The sequence goes on from CAJKOJ010000014.1 coordinate 17,941, forward strand.
ATAAATGTGATGAAGGTATTATAACTATAGCCGGAGATAATGTATATGATAACCCTGCTGTAAAGACCAAAATAGGTTATGTTGCAGACAGCAATAGCTATTTTCCAAACTTTAAAGTTAAGGATATGGTTTCGTTTTATAAAGGTATTTATCAGTCTTTTGACGAAAACCGCTTTAATGAGCTAAATGAAATCTTTAAACTTTCATACGAGAGAAGAATTAAACAGCTTTCAAAAGGTATGCAGATGCGTCTTGCACTGATGCTTAATTTAAGTCTGCACCCCGATGTTCTTGTACTTGATGAACCCACAAGCGGACTTGATGCTATAGCAAAGAAACAAGTACTTGACCTTTTAATATCAGAAGTTTCAGAATACCAATGTACTGTTGTAATATCATCTCACCATTTAGGCGAACTTGAAAAACTTTGTGACAGCCTTACAATTTTACAAAACGGAAATATTTTATATCAGGACAGTATTGATGAAATAAAGCAGCAGATTGTTAAACTACAGGCAGTCTTTAAAGAACAGCCTGACTTATCTGATATTGACGTTCTTAATGTAGAACATATAGGCAGTATTTATTACATAATAGCAGATAAAAACACCGATGAATTAATAAATACACTATATCAAAAAGGAGCTGAACTGGTTGAGCAGATAGGAATGAGCCTTGAGGATATATTTATTTATACATCAACAGGTAAGGAGTGATTTTATGAATTCTCTGTATAAACTTTACACAAAAAAAGCTTTTCATCTGCTTTTTATAGGTATTCTGTTTTCTGTATTCCTTATATATATAACGCACAGCAATTATAACGTGCAATTACATTATATTGCTGACGTTGATACATGGTTGATTTCACAATTATTTTCTGAGTATACTTCAAGCTGTTTTTTGCTTAACATAATTTTAGTTTTAATTCTTACATACAGCTTTTATGCCCATAGAAACAAGAAAACAGGAGTTTTTATAAGACAGCTTCCGATAAAATCAGGCAATGATTTTATAACAAAAGTATTGCTGTCCACAGTTTTTATCTGCCTTCTTGTTGCGTTTGAAATTGCTGTATTTAACTTATTTACAAAAGGCTTTATATATGAGCAATATAAACTTGCAGAAGAAGCCTATATGGCAGAAAATACCGTTATACAATCCCTTGAAGAAATGTACAGCAGCTTTTATCAGTCCTTTATTACTTTTGCATCACTTACTATATTGTTCTCAGCTTCTCTTATTTTCTTTTCAAGCTGTATTGGTGTAACAGTATTGGCACTTGCAATGCCTTTTATTTCCTATGTTGGCTTTATAGGATTTATTGTTGGTTCTTCTTCCTTTGCAAGAGATACAAAAATTCGCTCAACAGCAGCAGGTAATTTTATTTTATCCACTGTACATAGATTGTCTGCACCTCTTAGCCTTTTAAGAAACTTAGACTTTAACGAAACTGTAATATCTTGTTTACCTCTTATATCACTATCTGCAATTTTATTAATTATCGCTTTTTTCTGCAATAAATATATTAATTATTCAAAGATAGGCAAACTATTCATATTTAAATGGGCAAAGATTACTACTTATATTTTAGGCTGTATATGGGGTGGCTTTTCATTTTACTTTTTTGCCGGTACGGCACTTCAGCCTGACACAGACTTTATTGCAGCTGTAATCTTATTAATTTGTATACTGCTTTCTTATATAGTAATAAAGAAAACAGAAAATCTTTTCACATAGGAGGAGAACTTATGAACAATAAATACAAAGCACTTTTTATGTATGAGTTAAAAAAGCTATTATGGTTATTTTTCGCTATGGTATTGTTTTTTATTCTTTACAGCAAACTCCACTCAAGAAGTGTAGTTACTGAAATAAACAATCTTATTACAGATACAAACCATCTTTCTATTGATTTTAAGATATTTGAACCTGAGTTTGTTTTCTTTTATGCAGCTATAGTTTTTATACTGGTTTATATTCAGTTTAACGACGGATTCAACAAATTATGGCATAGTCTTCCTTTTACAAATAAAGAAGTTTTGTCAATAAAACTTATTACAGGAACCTTTACAATATTTTCCTTTGTTGCAGCTGCAGGCATTATTATGCTAAGGGACTATTACACCTATGCTGAAATTTACAAAGATGCACTTACTGTACTTAATATTAATCCGGCTTTAATTAATCCATTTTTTATATTTAAAGTAATGTTATCCGTTTTTGTTGTTTACTTATTTATGTACTTTTTTACAGTCCTTATTCAGTACATAGTTGGCAATTGTTTATCAGGGATATGTCTTTCAATACTTCTTATTCATATTCCGGTTTTAGTTATTGCAGGACTTAATTTATTTCTTAAGGTACCCTCAAGTGCTGTTTTTACAATACTGCCCCATTACATTTGCAGTGATGTTAATTTATATGATGTTAATTTTTTTACAAATGACTCTTTTGAATGGGTAAATGCAGGTATATTTTCAAAATACAGTATAGGTGCTATTATTTATTATACAATACTCTCTGTACTTTCACTATTTATATTAATCAGAGTTGCAGTACTGCCCAAATGGATTGAACAAAGCAGTCCATTTAGCAAAAACTGGATTAAATATATTTTTATAGCTGCTTTTGTTATTGATTTTGCAATGCTCAGCATAAATATGATGTACAGCATAGCTGCACCGGCGAAAGTAATTACAGCCGTTGTTTTTGCTGTCATAGGATATATAATAGCCGAATTTATAATTAAAAGACAAGGGGTGAATGTATGAAAAAACTAATTGCCATACCAATACTTTTAATTTTGCTTTGCGGCTGCAGCAAGCCCGAAGAATTAAACAGCAGTGTATCCTTAAATTCAGATATAACTATAAATACAGAAAAGCAGGAATACCTTAAAAAGTTTGATTACCGCACAAACGGAAATGATGAAAACTATATTCCAGCTGTAAAAGAAGAGGTATCAAAACTTCCTCTTTCAGACGTAACCCTTACACAGAAAGGACAAGCAGCGGAAGAAGTAAAAGTATATAAAAACAAAGCTATGGATTTGCTTATAGCTGCTGATGGAAATAGTGTTTGGTACGAAGTATATAATAAAAATACTTCTGTCCCAAATAAGTATTTAAGCTTAGTTACTGCTTTCAGAAACATAGATTGGCATTTTTCAGGTTCTGTAACAGGAAGCACTTTAGACTGCCTTGACTTTACAAATGATGAATATTTGCTTGCAAGCAACTACAATAGCTTTTATTCATTAAAATATTATAATGTCTCACTTAACTCAAACAATATACCTATAGGTATTTCTCTATATTTGCAGGATAACTCTGTATCCAAAATTTATATTAGATATTATAGTTTATCTAACCAAAAACCTGACCTTTCAGTAGATAATATTAATATGTTAAGAGAGGCACTTGCCCTTTCAGGCATAAAAGATTTTGATTTAATTATAAATCAGCTTCAGGATAACATTCATAATGGTTCAGTAAAAAATGCAGAACTTGCAAACTATAGCATAACTTATTTTAAACCTATATATATATTAAATAATATGTATCAAAATTTAATGGTAGTTACAATCAAATAAAATAAACAGGGTACTGTATAATATAAATTTATACAATACCCTGTTTGTTTTTTTATACTTAAAATCGCTAGTTTTTTAGTCGTATCAGTTTATTACTCTTTACTTAAACCTCAGTACATTCTTTTTCTCTAATAAATAATATATAACCATACTTACTGCAAAAAACACACAGCACCCTGCAAAATCAATCCACACATCAACAACAGAACTTGACCTGCCCGCAGGAAACAGCTGTATAGTCTCGTCTATAACAGCAGTAATAAGCCCGATAAATGGAATACTATAACCATATTTTTTAAAATCTATGTTATAAAGCTTAAAATCCGTTGTCAGCAGAAATGCCAATATTCCATATTCACTAAAATGTGCAGTCTTCCTTATCAGATGTTCACTAAATTCTTTTTCAAAGCCAAAACTCATTATAAAATTATTTATTATACCGAGAATACCGCCGCTTATGCCTGAAGAAGTCTCAGCGTCAAAAGACGAATTAATCCATATAAATGCTGCACAGGCAATAGTAAGAATAATAAATACAAATTTAATTTTTTTCATATTTTCATTATGTCCTTTTTACTTCTTTTTATTAAACAAGCTTAAATAATAAGACTTTTTCAAAGACTTCTCATTTTCATAAGAACTCTTCATTGTATTTACAATACCGGTATCAGCACCAATTTCATTTAGTTTTGCCTTTAACTCACTTAAAAGGGAATCCACCTGTGAATCTGCTTCTTTTTCAAGTGAAGCAGCCTTGCCTAAATAATTTGACATTAATTCGCTTGCACTTGCTCCGCCCTTGTAATCAGCCTTAGCCTCATCAATTAAATTTCCTATCTGACCCAAATATGATGCCTTTAAGGAATATAACTTAACTGTATAATCGCTTACAATTTCAGAACTGCTGTTTGCTGTTTGCTTCTGAGATTCCTGTCCTTGTACATCATCTGTTTTGTCAGTCTGTCCTATATTGCTTTCGCTTAATATTTTTTCAACAGCTTCTTCAACAGATAATTTCCCTTTTCTTATATCCTCTTCTTCTTCAATTGTGAAGTCCCTCAGCCCTGTTACATTATAATCTTTCAGCTGATCTTCCACATTTTTCTTTGAATCAGTGATTTGCTGTTCTATATCCTCATCTGAATATTTTGATGCACTTATAACTGCAGAAATATTATTCTTCTGCCATATAAATAAAGAAATTACAGCTGCCGCAATTATTAATACAACAACCAATATAATCTTTAAAGCTATATGCTTATTTCTTTTTACCCTGCTGATAGTAATTCTCCTCTCCGTCTAACTAAATTCCAATAACTCTCTTACTCATTTTTTCTATATCTTCCAAAACGCTCTTACCAAGCTTATCCTTAATAATATCACATACTTCACCTAAATTTTGAGGTCTTTTATCCATATTATGCATATCTGACCCAATCAACTGCACAACGCCGGATGAAATCAACTTTAAAGCCTTTCTTCTGTTAAAAAAGCCAAACAAATACTCACCGTTCATCTGTACAATTACTTTCATAGAAATCAGTTTTTCAATATTATCTGTACCCTTTTGAAAAGGCACAAACCTTTCAATATGTGCAATTACAGGTGTCAGTTTACAATTGTAAATTAAATCTTCAACCTCCTGCAGCACTCTGCTGTTCCATTTATTAAAAGGCATTTCAAGCAATAAATATTTACCGCCATTTATAGCAAGCTTGTCTATATTTTCCATTTTACTTATACCGTTAAAGTAAAAAACTTCAGCACCAAGGTAAATATCAGGCAATTCACTTTCATTTTCAATATACCGTCTCAATTCAGAATATGACTTGTCTCTTTTTTGCAAAAAACTTTCAATTGTATCATCCTTTATATAAAAATGAGGCGTAGCAACAACGGCACTGACATTTTGTCTGTAACTTTCCTTTAACATATTTAAAGACATTTCACAACTCTTGCTGCCGTCATCAATATCAGGCAATATATGAGAATGTATATCTATCATAATATAACTCCCCGTTTATTATATTTTATTTATTTTCAGAATAAGTACTGTATCCGTACTTTCCAAACCTGCCCCTTACATAACTTTTCGATGTAACAGGCACATCATTCAACACAAATCCTAAAATTTTTGCATTTGCAAATCTTAATTTTTTTACTGTCTCCCACAGCATTCTCTTTTCAGCCAGCTGCTGTCTGACAATAATTACAACACCGTCTGAAATTTTAGCCAATATTGAAGCGTCAATAACAATATTAACAGGCGGTGTATCCAAAAATATGTACTTGTATTCTTTTTTTAATTCATCTATCAGCACTGTCATATTCTCCGATTCCAAAAGTTCAGTTGGATTTGGCGGAATACTTCCTGCTGTAATAGCATCAAGATTTTTATACTTTGTCTTAACAACAGCATTTTCAAAACTGCAGTCGTTTACCAATAAATTGCTTAACCCTTTTTCGCCCTTTGTTCCAAGGAGTTTATTTACATTAGGTCTCCTCAGGTCGCAGTCTATGATTATTGATTTGCCGTAAGTCTCTGCAAATGAAATTGCAGAATTCAGACAAGTAGTACTCTTACCCTCTGATGTAACAGAACTAGTCATTGCAATTACTTTTGAATCTGAACTTGGTATTGAAAACAAAATATTGGTTCTAAGCTCATTATACGCTTCTTTTACATCAAATCTTGTGTCTGTATCTATTAACTTTTTACTATCGTCAATTATGGTATTTTTTTCTTTTTTCGTATCGGAAATTATTTTTTCAATCATGATTTTCTTCCTTTGACTACTCGATATTTTCCACAGATATATTTGGTATTATTCCTATTACCGGAATATCAGGGAAAATTCCCTTTATGTCTTCTTCAGACTTAATTGTAGCGTCATTTAATTCTATTAAAACGGCTGCTGCTGCACCTAAAAAAAGACCCAGTATAAATCCAAGCAAAATATTTTTCATCACATTGGGACTTGACGGTTCTGTCGGTTTATCTGCATAATCAACAACTTTTATAATACTGCCGTTCATTATTTCTGTTATTTTAGATGGTGCAATATCTGCAATTGCATTTGCAATAATATGAGCATCATCAGGATTATTGCATACTACGTTTAAAATAAGCATTTGAGTATCTGCAACAGTTGTTACCTTAAGCATAGGTATTATTTGTTCTACAGTACAATTAAGCTTTGAATCCTCAATTACACCGGCTATAACTGCTTTACTTTTTAACAGTTCAACATAACTTGGCACAAGTTTTGTTGATGCGTCAATATCACTTGAATCTATATTTTGTGATATAATATCCTTGTTATTACTCACATAAAATCTTACTGTTGCACTATATCTTTTCTGCATAAGAAATATACTTGCAAAAGCAGCTATCAATGTAATAATAATAGTAATCATAACAACAAGCCTGAGCTTTGATATAACTGCATTAAAAAGTGTTTTTAAATCAACATAAACAGTATCCCTGTCAAATTCATTATTAATTTCCATAATATAACCCTTTCTTTAATATACCAGTTTTTATTATACAACATATAACAAGGCAAATCAAGTTTATATTTCAAATCTACCGACATTATGATGAAATATGTCAAAATTATGCACTTACATTTTGAATATTATGCCAATTAAGTTTTGACAAATAATTAAATATGTATTATAATTATTATAAAGCAATATGCTTAATAATATTTGGAGGTAAAAAAATGAGTATTGATTTTTCATTAAACGGTAAAATTGCACTTGTTACTGGTGCATCTTACGGTATTGGTTTTGCTATCGCTTCAGGTATGGCTAAAGCCGGTGCTACTATTGTATTTAACGATATTAAGCAGGAATTAGTAGACAAGGGTCTTGCAGCATACAAAGAGGCAGGCATTGAAGCTCACGGCTATGTTTGTGACGTTACTAATGAAGATGCAGTTAATGAAATGGTTGCAGCTATTGAAAAGGAAGTTGGCGTTATTGATATTCTTGTAAACAATGCAGGTATTATCAAGAGAATTCCTATGTGTGAGATGACAGCAGCTGAGTTCCGTCAGGTTATCGACGTTGACTTAAATGCACCATTTATTGTATCTAAGGCAGTTATTCCTTCAATGATTAAGAAGGGTCACGGCAAGATTATCAACATCTGTTCAATGATGTCTGAATTAGGAAGAGAAACTGTTTCAGCTTATGCTGCTGCTAAGGGCGGTCTTAAAATGCTTACAAGAAACATTTGCTCTGAATATGGTGAATACAATATCCAGTGTAATGGTATTGGACCTGGTTATATAGAAACACCTCAGACTGCTCCTTTAAGAGAAATTCAGCCTGATGGTTCAAGACATCCATTTGACCAGTTTATTATTGCTAAGACTCCTGCTGCAAGATGGTTAAAGCCTGAGGAATTAGCAGGTCCTGCTGTATTCCTTGCTTCTGAAGCATCTAATGCAGTTAACGGTCACATTTTATATGTTGATGGTGGTATCCTTGCTTATATCGGCAAGCAGCCTAAGTAATTTTATTTATTACATATTATTTAAGCCTGTCCATTGGACAGGCTTATTTTTATCAATATACTTATTTTTAAAGAAATCAGTATTTCTTATTAAATAAATCTTCAGCCGGGCTTTATTTAACCCATTAACTCTCTCATTTTCCTCAATATTTTCTTTTCAAGCCTTGACACCTGTACCTGTGAAACTCCTATCTTTTTTGCAACTTCACTTTGTGTAAGCTCCTCCATATATCTCATAATTACAATTTTTCTTTCTCTCTCTTCAAGCCTTTTAATAGCGTCGTTGAGTAAAATATTATCTACTATTTTTTCACTCTTATCTTCTTCAGCAGCAATAGTATCTATAATATTCATATCTTTTCCGCTGTCGCTTTCAACTTTTCTGTCAATGGAATCCACTTCTCTTGATGAGTTTATTGCAAGCACAAGAGTTTCCTTATCAATGTTAATATACTCAGCAATTTCATCAACAGTAGGTTCCTTGTTATTTTTAAGCATAAGTACTTCCCTTGCTTTCATAGCCTTAAAAGCGGTTTCCTTAAGCCCTCTGCTTACCTTAATAATTCCGTCATCCCTCAAAAATCTTTTTATTTCACCCATTATCATAGGCACGGCGTAAGTTGAAAACTTCACGTCAAAATCAAAGTTAAAATTTTTTATTGCTTTTACAAGTCCCATAGACCCAAGCTGGAACAAATCATCAATTTCTATGTTACGCCCCTGAAATCTTTTCACAATACTCCACACAAGCCCTATATTTTCATTAATTATACATTCAAAGGCTTCCTTATTCCCCTTTTGAGCCTCTTTAATTAAGCTATGTATTCTATCCATATCAAATCAAGTCCTTATACATTGTTATCCTTGTACCTTTTCCAATTTCAGACTTAACCTCAATCCTGTCCATAAAACTCTCCATTACAGTAAATCCCAGCCCCGAACGTTCGCATTCCGGTTTAGATGTAAACATAGGTTCCATGGCTTTTTCAATGTCCTCAATACCCTTGCCGTAATCTTCCACTGCAATAGTTACGCTCCTGCCCTCAATACAACAGCTCAAATCAATGACGCCTCCGCTGTCATATCCGTGAATTATGGAATTTGTAACAGCTTCTGATACCGCCGTCTTTATATCCTCTACATCATTTACACTTGGATCCTTATACAGCAGAAATCCGGCAACAGCTAGTCTTGCAAAGGCTTCGTTTTCTGAAACGGCGTCAAATGTAATTTTCATACTATTCATTACAACTCCCCCATTCATTTAAAGCCTCATTCACATTATCAAACTTACATATTATTTTATATAATCCGGACATATTGAATATCCTTTCCATATTACCTTTAACCCCTGTCAGTGCAATTTTACCGTTTCTTTCCTTTATTTCTTTGTACCTGCCCAGTATCATTCCTATACCTGAGCTGTCCATAAATTTTACATTGCTCAGGTCTATTATCATATTTCGAACATATTTACCTGTATTCATATATATTTCTCTTTTAATCTTTTCACTGCTGCAATGGTCTATATCCCCCTCAAGCTCTACAATATAAACATCGTTACAATATCTGCAATTTATCACTTTTATCCCTCCTGTAAGCCTTTCTTATTTAATTTTAAAGCTTGTACACCCAACTTGCAATAATTTTTTTCAAACAAATTATCTAAAAACCCTTTACATTTCCCAAAAATATGATAAAATATTATTAGAATATAATTTCGAAAGGTTGATATTATGCAAGAACTTACAGAAATGCAGTCCAAAATTTATGAATACATAAAAAGCGAAATAAAAAAAGGCATTACCCCCTCTATACGTGAAATATGCAAGGCAGTAGGACTTTCCTCTACTTCTTCCATTCATTATCATCTTGACAATCTTGAACAAATGGGGTATATTGCAAGACCTAAATCCAAGAAAAGATGTATAGAAATTTTGGAGAACGATTTTTATATGGATAGCGTAATTACTGCAAATACGCCTGAATACAGCAATATTCCTATTATAGGCTCTGTTGCTGCCGGTCAGCCCATACTGGCAGAAGAAAATATAGAAGGATACTTTCCCGTGCCTGTCACTTACCTTACAAACGATAAGTCCTTTATGCTTAAAATCAAAGGGAACAGTATGATAAATGCAGGTATACTCAACAACGACCTTGTTTTGGTTAAAGAAGCATCTTCAGCTAGAAACGGAGAAATAATCATTGCACTAATTGATGATTCTGCTACCTGCAAAACATTTTATAAGGAAAATGAGTATGTCAGACTTCAGCCTGAAAATGATGATTATGAACCCATATATGTTAAAGACTGCAAAATTATAGGCAAGGTAATCGGGTTATTCAGGAGCTATTGATTATGGACAATTTCTTAGACTTTTTGGTTAAAAAATCTGATATTAATAAAAACGAATATTTTAACTACAGACAAAGTAAACCTAAAACAGAATTCAATTGCGAGCCCTTTGCCTATGAGAAAATTCTTGAACCTGTTGTAAATGACTATGTTGTATTCGACTTTGAAACCACAGGTATGAAACCCGGTATTAACAATATTATTGAAATAGGTGCTGTAAAAGTTATTAACGGAGAAATTTCAGGTGTATTTAACACATTGATAAATCCACAGCAGTTTATACCTTACTATATTGTCAATATCACTCATATTTCAAATGATATGGTTCAGGATAAAAGAACTATTGAAGAAATTCTGCCCGAATTTATCAGCTTTATAGGCAGCTTGCCTCTAATAGCTCACAATGCAAGATTTGATATGTCATTTCTTATTTCAAATGCAAAAAGACAGCATATAACTATATCAAATCCTGTACTCGACACCCTTTATTTAAGCCGTAAATTTAATAAAGAATGTGACAAGCATAATTTAGCCTACCTTACAAACTTTTTTAAAATCAACTTAAAAAATGCACATAGAGCATATTTTGATGCTCTTGCTACTAATGAGCTTTATAAAATAATACAGCATAAATATCACTCTTTAAATAAATAAAATAATAAATCCCATTTATTTATAAGATTTTCTTCTTATAAAGATAAATGGGATTTATTATTTTATCTTGTCAATAAATTATTTTTAATTATACTTTATTCAATTTTATATAAAGCTTTAGGTAAACCTACTCCAAATTATTCATTTATTTATGAGCTGTTCCGTAATATCCATTAATATATATAATTATTCTCCTCATAAGATGTATAATGAAATATGTAATAGAAAAATAGGCGTACCCAATATAGCCACACATCCTATAATTATGTATTCAAAGTAATTAATACTATTCAAACTCACAGTCTTAAACATTTAAACTTATACAATTTTAATTAAATTCAAAACTTGTCCAGCAAAATACAAATAAAAAACAGCGGGTTTCAATATTTTTTTGAAATCCACTGTTTTTCTAACTTTTAAATGTGCGTGACATGATTCGAACACGCGGCCTTCTGATCCGTAGTCAGACGCTCTATCCAGCTGAGCTACACGCACATATTCACAACAAATTAATTATACAATGCAATCAAATCTTTGTCAAGTATTAATTTGTCATTTTGTTTTCTATACTTTTAAAGTGTCAATGATTAATTACAGTTTTTAATCTAAATTAAGTTTTCGCTTTGCAGTTAACTACAAATAATACAGATAAACCTCTGTTGCCGCTGCAGAATTGATAAATATAACTATACATTTTTAATGATGCTGTGTAAAATGCACACTATAATAATGATTTAATGCAGAAGTAGTTATTGCAGCCATTAGCACAGTCTCCATTCAAGTAACCGCATATTAACAACTGCAAATTTAAAAGCAATTACATTTCAATTAACTTCCTAACAGTATTTGCTGTTCTGATAGTGAGCTTATTTCTTATGTTAGCACTTGCTGTCTTTGACCACCAATTTGTCTTTTGATAATCTCTCCGACTAAAAGACCAAAATATAGCCTCTTTGTAATCTTTTATTTTTTCTAATTCTTCTTTTGGTTCTCCAATCTCGTTATACACATCAGAAAATGCAGCTGGCGGCATAATAAAAATCATATTATCATAAATTTCTTTATTGTCATTTCCCCACCATTCAGGTGCATTGTGTAAAACATCTTCAAGTCTATCCTTTGATATAACAAAAACAGGAATGTCCAAGCAAAACTGATTTTTCATCATTGCTTCAATTTGATTTGTAAAATGTTCTAAATCATTCTCGTCGCTTGTAAAAATCACATTACCACTGTTCAGATAAGTTTTAACTACACTAAATCCAAGAGCTTCAAAGGCTTTTCTTAATTCCGCCATCGGTATCCTGTTCTTTCCGCTTATATTGATTCCACGTAAAAACGCAATATATCTTTTCATACAAATTATCACTTCCTCGCAAATTTCAATTTACTCATCTCTATAAACTGGAAAATCCCGTTTACAAAAACATAAACCTGTTATTGTAAAAATAAATGTTATATTCATTTCGTCTCTTTATATCTTCTTTTCATTACAACAGGATAGTTTTTTATTATTTTTTCATAGCATGGACATTCCAAATTATGATCATTGATAATTCCACACGCCTGAAGGTGTGAATACAACGTAATGGCTCCCAAATACTTAAATCCCCGTTTTTTCAAATCTTTACTGATTTTTTCTGATAATCCGTTACTTACAGGAATCCAACCATCGTTATGTCCTTTATATATAATCGTTTTTCCATCAGAATATGCCCAAAGATAATCTGAGAAAGTTCCATATTCTTTTCGGACATTTTGAAAGCACTTCGCATTGTTGATTACCGCACGAATTTTTCGTTCAGACCGTATCATACCATTCGTATTCATAATACGCTTTATATCATTTTCTTCATACTCTGCTACTTTGTCATAATCAAAGTCATCAAAACATTTACGGAATATCTCACGCTTTCGCAGCATCAATTCCCAGTTTAATCCACACTGCATCACTTCCATCATCAAATATTCAAATTGTTTTCTGTCATTATGTACCGGTATTCCCCATTCTGTATCATGGTATTTCCGGTCTAATATGGAAGCGGAATTCCATCCACAATAGCTCACTTTATCTACTCCTTTAAGGTTATTTTATATAAATAACTCTTTCCCATATCTAAAAATGAATGTATAATCTTCACATCAACCGCCTGATTCAAAACATACTCAAACCTATGCTTAATTTTTCCTTGCGTATATCAGCAAATTAATTGAGAAATGTCACCAGCATTGACACTAACAATTGAACTCAGACAGATACATTCTCTTTATAAAAAGAGCTTTTCTTATCTCTTGTCATAATCAATTTTCAGTCCAGGATCAGTTCACTAAACTAAAAATAGTCTTCCAAACAAGAAAACTCTTTCAATTTTTCATCAAAACCATTTTTTTATAGCAAAAGAAAGAGCATTCCCTAATCACTCTTTCAATATTGTACACAGCTGTAATGATTAGACGCAAAGATGTTGCAACACCAATGAACAAAGGCTCCCTTTTAAATTATTTTGTTTCGGCTATCTAAATTATAGACTGTACGAATTTTTTTCAACTAAATCGTATATATATTCCCCTGTTTTTGTTTCAAAAGGTCTTTTTAATTTAATATTTAATTTCCATTTATTTTTTTGGATAATAACCATATCTTTGCTTTACATCTACCATACGTTCTTCAATATCCAATATTCCATCATTACCAGCCAATACATTACATAATTAAATTAGCCTGCCATAATCATCAAATTTTACTTTTATTAAGTTTTTCATTATTAGTATTAATATATAATCAGATGTATTAACTTTCCAATATATACATCAACAGACTGATTAAATAAATGGGTAAGACAAGTTTTAGCCGCTTCACTATACCCCAAAGACATAATATATAAATAACCATATGAAATATGTTCAAGATGTCTCTCTCCGCGTTTTCTTCCTAAACCGTAAAGAAACCCTAATATATGTGCTTTTCTAAATTCATATTCAAACATAATAAAGCTATTTTTTCATCACAATTTCCTGTAATATGGCTGTGATTTCCCCCATTGTCCAAGATTACATTATTGTGCTTTCGCTAATAATTTTTCTGCTTGCACTCTTGCAGGTAACATATATAAACCTCTCTAAAACTTCCGGTTTGCCAATCTATATTGTTAAAAATGACTGTCTACTCTTTCATCAATATTTTTAGACTTGATAATCCTATCCTGCAAGTTCCTTTTGAATTTCAAATAAACACTTTATACGTGTATCTGCTGTTTCGGCAATTTCATCAAAAGCTAATTTAAAAGACTAAGTTTTCCAATATTTTGTATATATCCCCATAGGGTATTGTACTTACTTATTATCTCTCCTCTTTACACCGTTTCTCTTTTTACATAAGTCAATTCTACATCATACCCCGATACTTCAAGCATACGCACAAAGATTTTATTGAACATTCTGTCTTGCTTTTTATAATTTGATTCGCGTAGATACTTTCAGCTGCTTCTATAGGCTGTACCCGAATAATACCTCTTTATATATATACATTTGATATTCACATCTAACACAATACTGTTGTCTATCATAGTTATACCGCCCCTCAGATGTGTTGTCAATACTTTTCACGAATAAGATAATTTATTATATCACGTTTTGGTGCAATATTCAATTTCTCTGAAAGACAGTTACAAAATATCTAAAAATAAATTCATTTAAATACCAATGTGTCATATCTGACTTTAAAGCAAACTTTTTTTACCATTTATTCTAAAAATAAATATCCCCGGATAGTCCGTTTTTTTATACAAAAAAGGGGTGAGTATAATCTCACCCCTTTTTGTTATAAATTTAGAAGTTAATTTCTGAATAGTTCTTAGTAGTAAAATTTGTCTGTACGCCGCTTACAGCATTTACCATAATTTCATTTTCAGCCTCGTAAGAGGTAATAATTACTTCAGGACTCATATATTCTTTTTTCATTATTCATTACCTCCTTTTTATTTAACTTCAGATACAAGCTTCTGAATATTTGTTATTACTGTTACCTGCTCTGTAGCATTATCATTATTTACAATACTTGCAAACACATAGTCATTTTCACCTGCATTAGGATTAATATCCTTAGCAGTATATGTATTACCATCTAAAACTATCTGCTTATAAACAGTATCTGTACTTGCAATTTCATCACCGGCTGCAGTCTTCTGAACTAAGCTGCTTGCTGTTTTAGCATCTTCACTTGATACTACAGATACAACATAGTTAGCATCTCCAACTGTAATTACACCAGGCTTGCTGTTAGCATCTGTTGTTGTAACTACAGGTGATGTACTCTCTTCAGCAGTAATAGTAACATATGGTACGAGTAATCCTCTGTCATTGCCTGCAGAAATACTGTTACCATTATTAGTTGTAAATGCTATAGCACCCATATTAGTTGTACCTGCTTCAAAAGGAACATTTGTAAATTCCTTTGAAGTTGCACCGTTAGTTATTGTACCTGATGCAGTCTTTGCAGCAAAATCAATTGTTACAACGTAATCAATTGGCTGATTTTTTACAGCAACACCAACATTATCAGTAGAAGTTACCTGATTATTGTCAGTAAGTGTTACCATCTTTTTATCATCAGTTGCAACTGATACACAGCCTAAGTCAACCAGCTTCCACTTACCACCAATATTATTTGTTGGTGTAACTCTTCCTGAAACAGTTACTTTGCCTGTTGAAGCAGAATATGGAATCATCAGCTTAACAGCAGCTGTAGCAGAATCATCACATAACTTAGCACCTGTAGTATCTAATGTTACATAACAGTCATTGTCTGATGTACCATCAACACTAAAAGCTGTATATGCTGTTGTAGAAGACTTTGTAGCATCATTTACAGATACAAGGTACTTTTCTGTATTATCATCCTGTATAAAGTTATAAGTTACCATATTTCCGTTTTCGCTTGGCTCAACAGAAACATAATTTCTTGGAGCAACTACATCAAACCAATCATCTGTTGGCTTAACAGTTACTGTATTATTAGCACTGTCAACAGTTACACCTGCTGTAGCATCTGTAATTGTTGCGTATGTATCCTTTAATGTAAAACCTGTTCCTGTATAGCTTAATGTATTAGATAAAGCAGTTGTTGTTGCATTTCCTAATGATAAGCCTGTACCGTCAACATTTGTTAATCCTGTTAAATCTAAATTCCAGTTATAAGTTGTTACTTCGCCAAAACTGAAACCTGCGTCAAGTGTAATTTGAATTAAACCAATTTTGCACTCACCGCCTGCTGCTGTCAGCTGTATGTATCCATCTGCTGTTGCACTTGCTGTAAATGTAGCTGAATTATTAGTTGTACTTGTATTCATAATCAGCTGCTTTTCCTCTGTGCCATCTTTAAAAGATACATATCTTGTAGTACTTCCTGATGTAGCCTTTACATAGATAGTACCTGTGCTGTTTGCAGGTACAGGCACATTAAATACAGTTCCTGTTGTTGCAGATAAGTAACTGCTTTTATTAAGATTTGCTTTAGGTACTGTAACGAAAGTAATATCGTTTACAGTATCACCTGCTGCTAAATTCACATTACTTCCACTTGGCATATTTGTTGTAAATCCCCATTCTTTTACCTGGGAACTTGTCTGTGCAACAGAGCCGTATTCGTGATTTGCAGCCATTGCACTTGTTGCCATTCCTATAGTCATACCAGCTACAGCCATAACTGTTGCTAAAGTAGCACTAAGGAATCTTTTAAATCCTTTTTTCATTAAAAAATCCTCCTTTATTTTAATTTGCTGGGTTGTACCCAAATATTAACAATATTATTATACTAAATTTTCATAATATTTTCAACAATTTGTATACAATACGTAATATTTTGTTTATTATTACCAATTTAAAGTCCAGTTTTACACCCTTTTATATCTTTAATTTGTTCACAATTATCATAAACAGTTCAAATATACTCAATCCGCTGTAATTCCTTCAATTACTCCCCACAATTCATCTCTTCCGTCTTTTGTTTCACTGCTGAAAGGTATCAAAATATCTTCTTTTTCAAGACCAAGTGATTTTCTCAGCATAGCTGTATGCTTTTGCAGTTGGCTTCTTTTGAGTTTATCTGATTTTGTAGCTGCAATTATTATTTTATATCCATAGTGTTTAAGCCAGTCATACATCATTCTGTCATTTTCCCCAGGCTCGTGCCTTATATCAATTAACAGGATTATTGCTTTTAACTGATCCCTTTTTAAAAGGTAATTCTCAATCATCTTACCCCACTTAGCAATTTCAGTTTTAGGTGCTCTTGCATATCCGTA
The DNA here is from genome assembly GCA_905201505.1 of uncultured Eubacteriales bacterium. Lineage (GTDB taxonomy): Bacteria > Bacillota > Clostridia > Lachnospirales > CAG-274 > Gallispira. The sequence goes on from CAJKOJ010000014.1 coordinate 35,373, forward strand.
CCCCGGCAAATCCACAAAATACAGCTCGTCTTCTACATTATAAAAATTAATTGTTCTTGTTTTCCCCGGATTTTGACTTGTCCTTGCAATTGCCTTTCTATATACCATTGAATTTATAAGTGAGCTTTTACCTACGTTTGATTTTCCTGCAAAAGCTATTTCCGGTTTATTGTCATCAGGATACTGTGCAGGCTTTACAGCCACAGCGTCTAAAGAAACATTATTTACTATCATCTTTTCCTCCGCAATTTTATAATTTTTCTCTTTACTTTTAAATTTACTATAGAATTGATGCCTTGTCAAGCATCCCTCTTATGTCATTCTTTTTAACTTTCACTTTTATCTTTTAATCTGTCAGTAATGTTATCAGATTTTTAGATTTTTTATTTCTGTTTTTTCATTTGACAAAAATTTTAATTAAATTTTAATCTGAAGGCACCTATAAAACAGCTAAATAAGCCACTTGCAAGGAATATGTGTATATTGTGTGTATATTATAATATTATTTAATACCAATAAAAGTCCCACATTATATTATAATACATAACGTTAAAACCACACATCATAAATTTCTTGGTATCAGAAATATATCAATTAAACAGTATGCCAATATCGTTTACAATTCTTACATAAAAATAAAGGTTGCATTTCAGCACAACTCTCTTAACTTACTCATTACACTAACCATCAACCTTTCATTGAATCCCATAATTTACCTACTTTTTCATAAGTTACTGGTTTCTTAATATGGTGAGGTAATTCGTACCTGTCTTCATCCTTTAGATAATAATATACAACAGATTTAATTTTTGGATTATTGTTAATAAGCAAAAACAAGTGCTCATCATTCGTTGGTGAAAGTCCAACTATTTCCAACTGCCCGCCGATTGATTTAAAAAGTGATTCTTTATACTTTGTTTCAGGCTCAATTAATTCTCCATACTTATCCAACCAATACCAACTCATAACTGCATCACTATAGCAATGTTCCATTCCTGGAATCATTTTAAATATCAGCCTATCGCATTTTATTTTATGTTTTTGGTAATATAAACTGGAAGTATTGTATTCCGATGCCAATTTTGAAAACTCTCCATGAAGATGGCAAATTCGTTCTGAGCTGCTTAATGTACTTTCCAAGTTATAATCGTAATTTACTGTGAAAATGTTATTGAATCGATTGAGATACTTATTCATTCCTGGATAAAAACTTTTATACACATCGTTAATTTGACCGTTATTGTATATGCCATCAACAAACATTCGTTTAAGCAAATTAAATCCAATTTTTCTGTAAGTTTCACTTTGTTCTTCACCATCTTGTTTTCTAAAATTATTATTACAAATCTCAAACGCCAAAAAATAATCCTCTAATAATACAGACCTAATATCACTTTTATCAGGGTACGTTCTTGTTATTCTATCTAATTCCATAGCCATAAGTAAACTATCGGCATTACTTCTATATTTCCCTGCTTTTATTTTGTTAATTACTTTTACTAGTCCGTTCAAAATATCAAGTTGCTCATCTATAGACAACTCATTTTCGGTTAATGCTATATACTTTCCTTTCTTTATATTTTCAACTACTCTATTCATTATTGCAGCTCCAGAATAAACATCTTTTCCGCCAAACTGAATGTTTATCCCATTTCCAATTAATAAATTTCGTTCCATAACTTCCATCCCTCTTTTTTAATATTTTATTTAAAGTATTATTTGCAAAAATTCTTAAAATTGTATTATTTAAATCAACTAACAAACAAAAGCCAAAAATCCCTAACATCCACAATAATATTTACTATGTTTACGATTTTTTCAAATTTATTCATATACTATAATAATTAGTTAATTCTATAATGTCAATTAATACAATCACTCTTTTTTCGACAAATATAAGCATTAAAATTTTGTTAAAAAAATACGCTTGATAAAATAGCCTAATTATCTTTATTTTAAATTGCTATACCAATAAAAAAAAGGAGTGCGTTTCCGCACCCCATAACACTTTACTCTACAACAATTTTACCATCTATATAATAAACCTTTTTCCCCAGCACTTCAGCCATATCCCTAACACTTACATAGTTAAACCCTCTTATATTCACAGCCTTAACATCATTGCCGTTTATATTAACACTGCCTATCTTATTATCTATTGTAACTGCCTTTGTATCTTCGTCATATCCGACCACAAAACCCATATTGTTAAAATTTTGCACTCTTACATAATTTATACCGTCTTTTAAAATCCTGTCAACTTTGTATTCTTTGCCGTTTACAATCGCTTTCCCTTCGCTTACCCTAGCATTGTTCACTTCTTTTTTCTCCTTTATTTTAATCATATTCTTAAAATCCTGCCACTTTTTAATATCTCTTACAAAAGGTTCAGGACAGTTCTTGCCTGTAACATCATAATGCCTTATTACATTATCTATAGGTACGTTATATTTATTCATTAAATACTTAACAAGTTCAACAGCATTATTTAAAGTTTCATCTTTAAAATAATATCTTCCGCTGCTGTCTTTCCTGCTGCACATTTCAACACCTATACTGTTGCCGTTCCTGCAATAAGGGTGTTTATATATGCTTGCTCCGCAGTGCCAAGCAACATTATTATCCTCTACACATTGCCATACACCGTTTTCATCAACAAAATAATGAGCACTTGCCCCTCTGTCTTCTGTGTAAAAATATTTGCAGTTACCTAATGCAGTATCACCGTTATTGGCGGTAAAATGTATAACAATGTACTTATTTAATTTACCTTTTAATGTATTGTAATTCACCTTGCTTAAATATTTGTTAATATTCATAACCTACTCCTTATCTCTTAACTGCATTAACGCATCTTTAAGTCTTTCAGGTATAGGCAAATAAGGACTGACATTTTCAATCATACTTAAACCCTCATTTGCTACAAAAAATGTTATTACAATTTCCCTGAGAGGCATTTGTCCGCCAAGCATTCTGTCAAGAACTACAGCACATACCACTACAAGATAAATCATAACTTTTTTTACAATACCCTTAAACCCTATTTCACTTGATAAACTTTTGGTCATATAAGCATTTAAAACACCTGTTATGTAATCTAAAACAGTTAAAATAACCAATGTTGTTATAAGCACATCAAATCCTCCAAAACAATAACCAATAATACCACCGCCAAAACCTGCGGCTATACTGATAACATTAAATAACTTTTCCATAATATTAAGCCTCCTTTTCTTCTGTATCATTCTTTAATGTATATTCAACTTTTATTTCTTCTTCTGTTTCAACGTACTTCTTAATATAAGTTTCTGTATCTTCTGGCACATCTGTATAAACAATTTTCTTATATCCTGCCTGCAAATAGTCTTTTTCCGCAGGGTTTATACAGCATATATGCTTGTCCCCTGCAATGTACTGAAGCATTTTCTTCGGAGCTTGCAACAACCCTCCATTAACTAATTTACCATACATATTTATCACTGTCCTTTCGTTTGTAACGTTGTCTTTATACTTCCCAAGTTGTTGTTATCTTCTAACAACATTGTTGTGTTTGGAATATTTGCTGCAACATTAACCTTATTAACTGTAGTTGTTATGGGCTCTGCAGGTCTGTAACAAACCTGCACTATATTGTTTTGTAAATAATTAAACCACTCTTCTATCGTACCTGCCGTGCTTAACGGTACAACAAAATATAAATATACATTTCCATCGCCTGTCCATCTATAAACCCCAATGCCGTTTCTTAATGCAGCAGCAAATCCCCCTGCAGTTCCTTTAGGTTCCAATATAGAGCATAAGACATTGTGGGAATAATACATATCTTTTAAAGTTAAGGCAAACACAGCATTGTCCTCATTTGTTGCAGGAAGCCTCCACATCTCTGTATCTGCTCCCTGTAAGGTTATCTTTTTAACTCTCCGCACATACACCCCTGTTAATGGGTTATATGTATCTGCAACATCATCAATTTTGTTAAGTTCAACTACGCAAGGTATACTTTGCTCGTTTATTTTTAAAACCGGCTTACTTCCCACCAGCAAATATGGATTACCCGGGCTCTTTTCTCCCTCTCCGATTTCTGCTGTCTCTCCCACAATTTCCAAATTCCTTATTCGACTGTTACTTACACTGTTAAAGCTTA
>CAJKOJ010000015.1 GCA_905201505.1 uncultured Eubacteriales bacterium
ACTGTCTGGGAAACAATATCTAAAATGGGAACAACAGGGCTCGAACCTGTGACCCCCTGCTTGTAAGGCAGATGCTCTCCCAGCTGAGCTATGCTCCCATTTTGTGTCCTGATTTTCACCCGAACACAAATAACATTATATCAGAACTTATCAGTCTTGTCAACAATTTTTTTAGTTTTTTTCAAATTTTTTTATTTCTTCCATAACGTGGGACAACACTACACCTATTTTATCACTTATAATCAAAGAAGCTCTTTCATCATATGATGTTTCACTCTTGTTTATAAGTACCAGCATATCCCCCCTGTATACTCCAACAAGACCTGCTGCAGGATATACTACAAGGGAAGTTCCCCCTACAATAAGCATATCAGCATTTTTTATTGCATTATATGCACCATTCCAAACATTATCATCAAGTCCTTCTTCATATAAAACAACATCAGGTTTTATTACTCCGCCGCATTCACAGTATGGAACACCTTTCATTGATATTATATCTTCTGCACTATAAAATTTACCGCATTTCATACAATAATTTCTGTGTACACTCCCATGAAGTTCATAAACAGTCTTACTTCCCGCCATCTGATGCAAACCGTCAATGTTTTGTGTTACAACAGCCTTTAATTTGCCCATTTTTTCAAGTTCAGCCAAAGCATAGTGTGCAGCATTTGGCTTAGCATCACGGCAAATTAAATTATTCTTGTAATAGTCAAAAAAAACTTCCTTATTTTTGTCAAAAAAACTTCTGCTAATAAGTGTTTCAGGAGGATAGCCATACTCATTTTTTGCAGCATAAAGTCCGTCTGCACTTCTAAAATCAGGTATATTACTTTCAGTTGATACACCTGCCCCGCCTAGAAACACAATATTATTACTGTTTTTAATTAACTGGACTAATTTATCGTAAGACATTTATTTAGCTTCCTTTTCAGATTTAACTCTTTTTACAAATCTTGCAATTATATTTAAAGCAACCTTTATTTCTTCAACAGAATAGGCATAAGAACATCTTATAAAGCCCTCACCGCTTTCTCCAAAAGCAGTGCCCGGAACAACTGCAACCTTTTCTTCAAAAAGCAGCCTTTCACAAAATTCATCAGAACTTAAACCTGTAGACTTAATACAAGGGAATAAATAGAAGGCTCCTTGTGCATCATAGCAATCAAGTCCCATATCAAGGAATCCCTTACGCATAAACTTTCTTCTCATATCATATTCCTTACGCATTTTTTCAACAGCATCATCGCAGTTTCTCAATGCCTCAATAGCAGCCTGCTGACTTGTTGTAGGTGCACACATAATACAATACTGATGTATCTTTGTCATAGCAGATATAATTTCTTTTGGACCGGCAGCATAACCTAATCTCCAACCAGTCATAGCATAAGCCTTTGAAAAGCCGTTTATTACAATTGTTTTATCTCTCATACCTTCTACAGAAGCAATCGAAACATGTTTTTTGCCCCCATATGTAAGCTCAGAATATATCTCATCACTTATTACAAGAATATCCTTATCCCTTAAAAAATCAGCAAGTTTTTCAAGATCTTCTCTTTCCATAATTGCACCTGTAGGATTGTTTGGGTAAGGTAATATAATAGCCTTTGTTTTACTGGTAATTTTATCTTTAATATCTTCAACAGTAAGCTTGAAATCATTTTCAGCTTTCGTATTTACGACCACCGGCACACCGTCTGCCATTGATACACAGGGCTTGTAGCTTACATAAGACGGTTCAGGTACAAGGACTTCCTCACCATAATTAAGCACAGCTCTTAAAGCAAGATCAATACTTTCACTTGCCCCTACAGTTACAATGATCTCATTATTAGCACAATATGTACAGTCTATCTTCCTTTTTAAATACTTCTTTATCTCTTTTCTAAGTTCAAGCAATCCTGCATTTGATGAATAAACAGTCTTACCTTTTTCAAGATTATATATACCCTTTTCTCTAATAGCCCAAGGAGTGTCAAAATCAGGCTCACCAACACCGAGAGAAATAACACCCTCCATTTCACTTGCTATATCAAAAAATTTTCTAATACCGGAAAAGGGCATAATCCGAACCTTTTTTGCAATAAAATCTTCCGGTTTCATCATGGCGTTACAATCATCCTTTCATCATCTTCAGCTTTCTTTTCAAGTACAACTCCATGATCCTTATATTTTTTAAGTACAAAGTGAGTTGCAGTACTTAAAACTGAATCAATAGGAGATAACTTATTAGAAACAAAATAAGAAATATCCCTTATATTCTTACCATCCATCATTATAAGCAGATCATACGCACCTGCCATTAAATATACAGCCTTAACTTCGTCAAATCCGCTTATTCTTTCAGCAATTTTTTCAAATCCCTGATCTCTCTGAGGTGTCACTTTAACTTCAATCATAGCTGTAACAAATTGTCTGTCTGTTCTATCCCAATTAATAAGAGTAGTATATCCACAAATAATCTGATCCTTTATCATTTCGTCCATGGCGGCGGCAATTTCTTCTGTATTAGTACCAAGCATCGCGGCCATATCCTCAATGCTTACTCTGCTGTTTTTTTCAAGTATTTCAAGAATAATGTTTTTAGTGTTTTCCATAGCCATCACCTTTCATATTTTTTGTTTATTAATTATACTACACCTTAAATTTAAAGTCAATTAAAGTATATTAAAACAATTAATTACAAAAAAATGCTGAGTTAGAAACCCAGCATTAAAATTCATATATTTTACAAAATTTATTCAAACTTTAATTTTGCACTTTCACTACGATTTTTTTAACTTTTCTTCTAATACAATTAAATATCTTTCCAAATTATTAAAATCAATTTTTATATTACTAAATACAACTAATTTTTTGTTAATTACATAATCTAAATTAAATTTATATTATCTTATAACCATAGTTTTCAAGTGCCATTATACTCTTATTAAGATCTCTTTCTTTTACAAATATATAGTCTGTATTATAAGTTGATACAGCAAAAATACCAACTTTATTATCTGCCAAAATTTTTGAAATTTTAGACAATATACCAATTAGAGAGAAATCAAGAACACCTTCGATTCTAAAAGCTTTCCACCCATTCTCTCTTTCAATAGTATTATCGGGAGTTTTTTCACTTTTGCATACAAGAGATATTTCCTCATCTGTCTTTCCCAAAAAACAAAACTCATCACTAAAATCTACATTAGAAACATCCCTTATTTTACATACAGTAAAACTTTGCTTTAAAATTTTAATTTTCATATTATACCTTCTTTAAATTACTTATTTCAAGCCTGCCGCTGTTGTCCTCTTTTAATATAACTGTACATGTACACTCCTCTTGTGTATCGGGTTTATGTACACTTAAATTTTCTACTTTGCCATTTTCAAGAATGTTTTTAACAAATACATTATCAATAGCAACTCCATAATTTTCAAGAGCATTTTTCCAAATAGTAAACTTACACCCCTGCTTCCAGTTACTGCAAAAATAACCTTTAGAATTTTCAAGAATATGTCCTTTGCAGTTAGGACAAACACCTAAAACATTTTTAGCATTTTTGCCTCTTGCCTTTTCCGCAGCAAATATAACCTTGCATTGTGTACTTTGAGCAGCACCCACAATATAGTTTACATACCTTTTAATTGAACCCATAAATTTTTCAGTATCCATTTTCCCCTTTGCAATAGATGTAAGCCCCTTTTCCCACTTTCCTGTCGTTTCAGGGGATTTCATTTCTACAGGTACTATTTCAATAAGTTTCATACCCTTTTCAGTTGGCACAAGAGATTTACCTTTTCTTGTTACATACCCAACTTTTATAAGTCTTTCAATTATAGCAGCTCTTGTAGCAGGCGTACCAAGCCCCGATTCTTTAAGCTGTTCCTTTAAGGCTTCATCTTCAACAAACCTTCCTGCATTCTCCATTGCAGAAAGAAGAGTTGCCTCATTATATGCCTGAGGAGGCTTTGTTTTCTTTACAGCGGCTTTAGCATTCTTTGTTTCAAAATTATCTCCCTCATTTACATCAGGAAGAACTTCCTCTGTCTTCTTTTCCTTTTCAGATTTCACATTAAGCTCTGTCCAGCCTTTATCCACAACAGTTGTACCCCTTGTTACAAAACTCTCATTTTCACATTCTGTAACAATCTTAGTGGTATTATAGACATAATATGGATAAAACACCTGCAGAAATCTCCTTGCAATAAGGTCATACACCTTAAATTCAGTATCACTTAAAGCATTAACTCTGGGATTGACCTCTGTAGGAATAATGGCATGATGGTCACTTAATTTTGTATTGTCCACAATTCTTTTGGTAATAGGCAGTTTAGGAAGGTTTACAACATATTCGGCATACTTATTATAATTTTCGGTACCCATTAACTTACCTGCTATTATCTTAAGCTTTGGTATCATATCATCAGACAAATATCTGCTGTCTGTTCTAGGATATGTAACCATTTTCCTTTTTTCATACAAATCCTGAACGATAGACAAAGTCTGCTGTGCTGAAAAGCCAAATTTTCTGTTACAATCTCTCTGTAACTCTGTCAGGTCATATAAAAGAGGAGGTGGATTTCTTTTTTCTTCACACTCAACTGATTTAACTTCAGCCATTTTGCCCTTTACTTTTTTTGCAATTTCATTAGCCTTTGTTTTATCAAGTATTTTTGTTTCCTCAATTTTTTTATCTCTGTCAGTTTTTATCTCAAACCACTGACCTTTATATTCCCCAAAGTCAGCCTGTACTTCCCAATATTCAGAAACAACAAAACTGTCAATTTCCTTTTGTCTTGCCACGATAATAGCTAAGGTAGGAGTTTGAACTCTTCCAATACTTAAAAGTGTATTGTATTTTATTGTATAAGCTCTGCTTGCATTTATACCCACAAGCCAGTCAGCTTCTGAACGGCACTTTGCAGAATGATAAAGGTTATCATATTCACTTCCGTCTTTAAGCTTTTCAAATCCCTCTTTAATAGCCTGTGCTGTCATACTTGAAATCCAAAGTCTCTTAAAAGGCTTGTCACAACCTGAAAGTTCATATATATATCTAAATATTAACTCACCCTCACGTCCGCTGTCCGTTGCACATATTATACTTTCAATATCATCTGATTTAAGCATTTTTTTTAGGATATTATACTGGTCAACAGTATTTTTAATAGCTTTTATTTTTATATGCTCAGGAATAATTGGCAGTGTTTCCATCTTCCACTTTTTATATTTTTCATCATATTCTTCAGGCTCGCATAGCGTTACAAGATGACCTACAGCCCAGCTCACTATGTATTCATCATTATATAAATAGCCATTTCCGTTTTTACTGCATTTTAATACCTTAGCAATATCCCTTGCTACCGATGGTTTTTCAGCAATAACTAATTTTCTCATAAAACCGACCTCTTCCTGTATTTCAATACTTTATATTTTCTCACAATAGGAAATTTTTTTCAAGGACAAATTAATTTGCAATAAAAAAGGACCTTTGCCATCAGGCTTTTTTTCATTTTCTTTGTTTCAAATCATACTTTAACAGTTTATGCTAAACTGCAGCATTTTTTATAAATCAATAAAGTCACAGATATTTTTTACATCTTTTGCTATGTAACAGGCTCCAGCCTTTTCAAGCTCCTCTCTGCTTCCAAATCCATAAAGCACACCAATAGTTTTAAGCCTGTTTTTTGTTCCGCCTATTATATCATGTTCTCTGTCACCAATCATAACAGCTCTTTCAGTATCAATACTAAACCTGTTTATAGCATATTTTATAACCTCTGACTTATCTGTCCTAACACCATTTAATTCACTTCCGGCAACAAAATCAAAGTATTTTTTTATATTAAAATGCTCCAATATAATTTCAGCATATATCCACGGTTTTGATGTAGCAAGTACAATTTTCTTATTTTTACTTTTTAGTTCTTCAAGTAATACAGCAATTCCATCATACAGCTCATTTTCAAATATCCCATACGGTTCATAATATTCTCTGTATTTAATCATTCCTATTCTGGATTCTTCCTCACTTAGTCCTGCATATTTCATAAATGACTGCCTTAAAGGAGGACCGATATATTTATTAAGATCATTTCGGTCCTCAACTTTTATATTAAAATACTTCAAAGCATATTCAACAGAATTTTTAATCCCTTCTTGAGAATTTGTTACTGTACCATCTAAATCAAATAAAATATAATCCATTTTATCTCCCCATATCCTTAAGCATCTGCATTTTTACATCATATAGTTTCTGTGACAAATCAACATATACATTGTGAGGATTTACAAGACGCCTTGCCTCATTCCACAGAGTACTGAGCTCACTTATGCAATAATCTCGTATTTCCATTACAGGCTTTGATTTTGCCACACACCTACCGTTTATAAACAAAGGTTCCATAAGTTCCCTTATTGTATAAGTTCCTGCTTTCAGTACGGTCTTTTTCCATGGTTCTTTAGGGTCAAATATAGTCATATCCTCGTTCTCATCAAAAACTTCATCATCAAAACAAATCAGATCAGCTTTTATCTTCTTATGTGCCTTTTCATATATTCTTATAATTTTTTTATTTCCGGGATTAGTAATTTTTTCAGTATTTTCAGAAAGCTTGATTTTAGGAATAAATTTTCCGTTTTTCATTACAGCGGCAAGCTTGTACACACCACCGAATGATGGACAGTCCTTAGCTGTTATAAGATGTGTACCCACGCCCCACGCTGTAATTTTTGCCCCCTGCTGTAATTTAAGACTTTCAATAATATTTTCATCAAGATCATTAGATGCAGCAATTACAGCATCTTTAAAACCTGCCTCGTCAAGCATTTTTCTTGCCTCTTTTGAAAGATACGCAAGGTCACCGCTGTCAAGTCTGATACCGTATTTTTTAAGTTCTGTTCCTTCCTCTTTCATTTCCCTGAACACTCTTATTGCATTTGGAACACCTGATTTTAAGGTATCATAGGTATCCACAAGCAAAGTACAGGAATCTGGGTATAGCTTAGCGTATTCCTTAAATGCTGTATATTCATCCTCAAAACTCATTATCCAGCTGTGAGCATGTGTACCGCTTACAGGAATATTAAATAACTTTCCTGCTAGAACATTACTTGTAGACACACATCCGCCAATAACAGCAGCTCTTGCTCCGTAAATTCCTGCGTCAGGTCCTTGGGCACGCCTAAGTCCAAATTCCATTACACCGTCATCCTGTGCTGCATAGCATACTCTTGATGCCTTTGTAGCAATAAGGCTTTGATGATTTACTATATTTAATATAGCAGTTTCCACAAGCTGAGCTTCCATAATAGGTGCAATAACCTTGATAACAGGTTCTCTTGGGAATATAACACTCCCTTCAGGAATAGCATAAATATCACCGCTGAACTTAAAATCCTTAAGATATTCAATAAAATCCATATCAAAAATATTTAAACTTTTTAAATATTCTATATCATCACTTTCAAACTTCAAATTTTTTATATATTCAACTACCTGCTCTATGCCACAGCAAATAGCATAGCCGCTCTTAAAAGGATTTTCTCTGTAAAAAGCGTCAAATATCACAACTTCATTTCTGTTTTTATTTTTAAAATAAGCCTGCATCATTGTAAGTTCGTACAAATCAGTAAGCAAAGTAAGATTTTCAGACATAATTACACCCCCTGCAACAATAAATATATTTATATATAAGTATACTACATAATAACAGAAAATATCAATATACTAATTTAATTTAACAATTTGGTAATTATCAATTTACATATTATATTTTAATTGTCATTTAAGCTCGAAATATAATAAAAGTATAATTTTTAAACTGGACATTATTATTTTTATATGATAAAATATAAGATAACTTAATTTAATTAACCCAAAGGAGATTTTACCATGGACAGCATAGATATGCAGATACTGGATATGCTTCAGCATAACGCCAGAACACCGTTAAAAACAATTGCAGAAAAGGTATTTTTGTCCTCTCCCGCAGTATCTACAAGAATAGAACATTTAGAAAAACAAGGCATAATAAAAGGCTATACAGCTGTTGTAGACAGAGAACAATTGGGCTATCACATAACAGCTTTTATAAATCTTGAAATGGAACCTATACAAAAACAGGACTTCTATCCTTGGATAAGCGAAGTGCCAAATGTACTTGAATGTAATTGTGTTACAGGTGATTACAGTATGCTTTTAAAAGTAGGTTTTCCAAGCACAGTAGATCTTGATGTATTTATAGGAAAACTTCAGCAGTTTGGCAGAACAAGTACTCAAATTGTTTTTTCAACGCCCGTTGAACACAGGGGAATTAAAATTACTGAATAAAAGAACAAACAGAATGCTTTCAACTCAATCCCATTACGGATAGTTTAATCAAGCATTCTGTTTTTAATTTATATTCTTATATATTACTTTCTATTGACATATGAACAATTGTATGTTACCTTATATTCAGTTAGCTATAACTAACCAGGAAGGAGTTGTTTTATGAACAATGTATTACTTGCCTTTATATTAACTCTTATTGCAGGACTTAGCACAGGAATAGGAAGCTGCATTGCCTTTTTGACAAAACATACAAATAAAAAATTTCTTTCTGTAAGTCTTGGCTTTTCAGCAGGAGTAATGATTTATGTATCAATGATTGAAATCTTTTTCAAAGCTCAGGACTTGCTTGTTTTAAATATGGGTAAAAAAACAGGCAGTTTAATAACAGTACTTTCTTTTTTCGGCGGTATGCTTGTTATAGCTCTTATTGATAAAATTATTCCCTCAGAGGAAAACCCCCACGAAGTTAAATTGATTGAATATAAAGAAGAAAAACCTAGCAGTACAAAACTTATGCGTATGGGAGCAATTACTGCTGTCGCTATAGGAATTCACAATTTTCCCGAAGGACTTGCAACCTTTGTATCTGCATTACAGGAGCCAAGCGTTGCAATACCAATTGTAACAGCAATTGCACTTCATAACATTCCTGAAGGAATTGCTGTATCTGTTCCGATTTATCATGCCACCGGTTCAAAAATCAAAGCCTTTAAATATTCCTTTCTTTCAGGACTTGCAGAACCTGTAGGTGCCCTTATAGGATGGCTTATTTTAATGCCAATTATGAATGACATTGTATTTGGAATAATTTTTGCCGGTGTTGCCGGTATTATGGTTTTTATTTCCTTTGATGAACTTTTACCTTCAGCCAGAGAATATGGTGAACATCATCTTTCAATTTACGGATTAATTTCAGGTATGGCTGTTATGGCTGTAAGTTTGTTGTTATTTATGTAAAAGCAAGGCTGCTGCAAATATACTTTTATATTTGCAGCAGCCTATTGTTTCTGTACTTTATTTTCTTATAAGTTCATTATTTCTCTCAAAAGTCTTGCTGAAATCCATATCTCCGTTATACTCATTTATTTTTTCACCCTCTATAAGGAACTGTACTTTATTAACAGTATTTACTTCTGTAAGAGAATTTACAATTGAATATATAGTTAATTTTTCAGGAACATTACTTTTTTTCTTCATAAACTCCCTGGAAAGATTTACATAACAAATTCCTTCTTCTGTCTTAATATCCTTGATTTTTGTATCTTCAGGAATTGTAGATAAAAGATTTGCTCCCTTACTGTTATCAGGTCCGTTTATAAGCTGTTCTACAATCTGATATTCAAGAGAAAGACTTTGCTTTACTTCCATACCTCTTTGCTGGCACACCAGCTTTGTTCCGTCCTGATTTGCAAAATAAAGAGATATAACCTGCCAGTTAGTTTTTTCAGGATTAATTGTCGGATTATTTAATACAACACTTCTGTCAAGCACAGCTATTTTTTCACCGTTCCTGTCCATTACAGGTATACCGGCTACAGTAACACATACATTGTCAATAAAATCAAGGTCTGTCAGTGTATATACAAGGGAACCCATAGACAATATTTTAAGTTCGTTTGTCATATCATTATAGCTTGCTGCCAAGTCAATATAAGCAGTTCTTCCTGAATATCTTTTATCATTAACTTTAAATTCCTTAGGCAGACTTAACCCCAGATTTGTATTTTTAGATCCTGCAAAATACTCTTCAACAACAGAATTGAACATAAGTCTTTGGTCACTTACAGAATTTATAGCCCTTTTTTCAATTTCAAGAGTATTTGTATTCATATTTATATAATACATATTAAAGGAATCTGTACCCTCAGCCATTTTTACATTTTTAGTGTATACAAAAATAAGTGACACAATACAAAAAGCCAAAACAGCCAGAATTCCATACAAGAAATATCTTTTTATATTCCTCATAGGCTATCCCTCTTTTCTTTCCAGCGGCAAACGTACAATAAATGTTGCACCCTCATTTTCTCCGCTTATAATTTTGACAGAACCATTGTGTAGCATTATAACAGAATGAGTAATTGCAAGTCCCAGTCCTGTTCCCCCTGTTTCTCTGTCACGTGTTTTATCAACTCTGTAAAATCTGTCAAATACTTTACTCTGCTCTTCTTCCGATATACCAATGCCCGAATCCTGTACAGTTATAAAACAGTCCTTGTTATCAGCATCAAGCAATACCTTGACATGTCCGCCTTCAGGAGTATATTTTATACCGTTATCCACGAGGTTTGATACAGCAAGGCTTAATTTAACTTCGTCTCCCTTTAGTATGACATCCTTTGATGCCTGGAATGAAAGTTCAATATCCTTATCCTTAGCAAGAGGAGATAATCGCTTTACAATATCTCTTAACATTTTATTTGCATCTATAGCAGTAACTTTCAGTTTAGATTCATTAGGATCGTTTTTCACAAGAGCAAGCAAATCATTTACAATATCAGTCATTCTATCAATTTCAGAACTTATATCCTGCAAAAATTCCTTATACATTTCCTCAGGAACATTTTCCTGCAAAATCAGGGATTCACTTAAAACTTTTATTGAACTTAATGGTGTTTTAAGCTCATGAGAGACATTAGAGACAAACTCCTGCCTTGACTGATCGACTTCTTCAAGCCTTTTTGTCATTGTATTTACAGCTTCTCCAAGCTCGGTAAATTCATTTTTACCCTTTATTTCAATTCTCTGATGAAGCTGTCCGGCTGAAATCTTTTTAATAGTATCAAGGACATTTTTAAGTGGTCCGAATATTATCTGAGACATAAATATAACTAAGGCAATAACAATGATTATAATAAACAAAGTAACTATAATCCACTTATTTGATATTTCCCCAATCAGCTGATATACATCACTAAAAGAAGATATAACAAGAACAGCACCTATTTTATTTGAGTTGTCATCTTCAATATAAGCTGAAGCATATATTGCCTGTTCTTCTTTTCTTAAATTTGCCTCATCTCTTCCTGCAAGAGCTACAAGTATTTCAGGTACAATAAACATTTTGTCTATTACCATACCATTTGTATCAGCAACTACATACCCATCCTTATCAACTACGATTATTCGGCAATTTTCCTCAACACTTCGGTCATCTAAGTCCTGCCAGAACTGCTCTTGCTTTGATTTATCTGTAAGGTAGTCAGCCTTTTGTATATTACCTGCTATCTTATTTGCCTGATAAAGTACTTCCTTTTCATTTGTATCTTCAAAGTACACTTGCAAAGTCTTAGTTGTATTAAATGAAAAGAAAAGTAATGGTATTATACCAATAATAAGGTATGTAATAAGCATCTGAAACTTTACGCTTCTCACATCAATACCTTTAATCCATTGTAAAAACCTATTACTGGAAATAGTAACCAACTCCCCACTTAGTATGGATATACTGAGGGTCACTAGGGTTAGCCTCAATCTTTTCTCTTAAACGTCTTACATGCACATCAACAGAACGAGCATCTCCCGGATAACCATACCCCCAAAGTGTATTAAGAAGATTTTCCCTGCTGTAAACCTTCCCTGGATTTTTAACAAAAAGTTCAAGAAGATCAAATTCCTTAGCAGTAAGATTTTTTTCTTTACCGTTTATAAAGCATCTTCTGCTTTCAAGGTCAATTTCAAGGTCCTTTGCCCTTATTACATTTGATTTAGGTTCTTCTTTTACAACAGACCTTACACTTCTTCTTAAAATTGCTTTAATTCTTGCTTTAAGCTCCAATATATTAAATGGCTTTGTAATGTAGTCATCTGCACCGTATTCAAGTCCCATTATCTTGTCCATATCTTCGCCTTTAGCTGTAACCATAATAATAGGAACATTAGAAAACTCTCTGATCATTCTGCAAACTTCAAGCCCATCAATTTTAGGAAGCATTACATCCAGGAGAATTAAAGAATAGTCGTGTGCCTTTGCAAGTCTGAAAGCTTCTTCTCCGTCATAAGCAGCATCAACTTCCATACCTTCCTGTTCAAGACTAAATTTAATACCTTTTACAATTAATTTTTCATCATCTACAACTAAAATTTTATGTGCCATTTTTATTCCTCCACTGTTATTTTGTCCTTAATCTTTTCAAGCAAGGCTTCTCCTATACCATTTACATTAAGCAGCTCCTCACTGCTTTTATCCCTGCCGTGCTTTTCTCTATATTCTATAATACTTTTAGCCTTTTTATCCCCTATACCCTCAAGAGCAGTAAGCTCATAAATATCTGCTTTGTTTATATTTATAATATAAGGTATATTCTTACTTTCATCAGCATCTTTAACCTCAGCACTTACACTTATTCTTTCAGCATCCGTATGCCTTTTCATTAAATCTTCATAGTTCAAAGAGTACCAAACTCCAGATATAAATACAAACATAATAAAAAATATATAATAAATTTTCTTATTCATAAACTGCTCCGTTTAATTAATATGGTCAAAATTCAATAAATTTTAATTTATAGCTCTTGATTGTAATCAAATTTTATATTATAATGTAATAGTTTGATTTTAAACAAGGAGAATGATTATGATTAATAAACCTACTCTATATAATTTTATCACATTTTTATTAATTTTTACAGTACTTTTTTCTGTTAATTCTGTAGAAATTTTTGCTGAGCCTGAGACAAACACAAGTCAAAATGCTGAAACTGCTACAGAAACCACCACAGAAGCACCCTCAGTTATAAAAAACTATGCAGATGCAAATACAGAACTTACACTTAATTCAAGAGCCGCTATATTAATAGATGCAAATACGGGAACTGTAATTTATGAAAAAAACGCTCATGAAAAACTTTACCCTGCAAGCATAACAAAAGTCCTTACCGGATATATTGCCTGCAGTGAAGGTAATCTTGATGATACTCTTACCGTTTCACAAAGTGCTGTTGACGGTATGGGAGCCGGCGGCAGCAGTATAGGACTTGTACCTGGTGAACAAGTTAATTTCAGAGATGGTATGTATGGAGTTATGCTTGAATCAGCAAATGAAGTATGTATGGCAATTGCTGAGCATATGTATGGTTCAGCTAATGCATTTGCTGCAAAAATGAATGAAGTTGCAAAGTCATTAGGCTGTAAGGAAAGTAATTTTACAAATCCTCACGGTTTCCATGACAACAATCACTATACAACCTGCTATGATATGGCACTTATTGCAAAAAAGGCAGTTACTAACGAGGATTTTAACCAAATATGGGGCACAATATCCCACCAGATTCCTGCAACCAATTTAAATGTCGCAAGATACCTTAACCACAAGGATAAAATGATAAAACCAACCTCTGAATACTTTTATCCCGACCTTTTGGGCGGAAAAACAGGCTATACCGATGAAGCAGGTAACACTCTTGTAAGCTATGCCGAAAGAGACGGTGCGTCACTTATTTCAGTTGTAATGAGAGCAGATGGTTATAACAATACATACAAAGATTCAATTGCTCTTCTCGACTATGGATTTTCAGTATATAACAGCAGAGAAACTATTTTCAATGCAGCAGAATATTCCACACTATCAAATGTAATTCAAAATTATAAGGATAAGACTTACGTTTTAGGTACAGTATCAATTGGTGCTGCAGAAAATGTCGATATGGCACTTCCAAAATTTATAACAGATGACAAAATTGTAGTTAAAGCAAATATTGATAAAGAACTTGCTGCCCCTGTAAGTATTAATGACATAGTAGGCTCAATTGACATATATTATGAAGATGCACTTCTCGCTTCAGTTGATGCAATAGCAACAAGTGAAGCACCTGCTTTATCAGACAAAGAACTTGCCAAAAGAGCATTAAAAGATAATTTAAGAACTTTTGTATTAATCCCATTTATGGTCTTGCTAATTTTATTCTTACTTTTTCTCATTATAGTATTTATAGAATCAGTAATAAATAAAATAACAAGGAAAAGGAAAAAAAGAAGGAGAAAAGTAAGCCATTCAAATAAAACAAAAACATTACACAGCAGAAAAGGACATGCACCTCATCATAAAAAAACTCCGTCTAAAAAAAGACGCTCTGATTTAAAAAGAACAAATAAACATAAATATTAACTAAAATAAGGCAGTTATTATTGTTAAGACTGCCTTATTTTTATTTCAATTTAATTAAATTAATATTGATTTTGAATCTGATTTATAGTATTATAGTATTAGGTAAATAATAATATTATAAATGGAGGTTTATCCAATGGAAAAATTAACCAGAAATCTATTAACTAATGGCTTTAAGTTTAATGATGACTTAGCTATGGGCAGCACAGCTGCTAAGCGTACTGAAAAGGTGCTCCAGTTTGGTGAGGGTAACTTTCTTCGTGCATTTGTAGATTATATGTTTGATGAAATTAATGCACAGGGCTTATTTGACGGCGGCATTACACTTGTTCAGCCAATTCCCGGCGGAGATTTCTTAAGAAATATACTTAATGAGCAGGAGGGTCTTTACACTCTTATTGCAAGAGGTCGTGAAAACGGTGAAAAGGTTGTTTCAAAAAGACTTATCACTTGTGTAAACAGATGTATTAACCCTTATGTTGATTTCAACACATACAATGAATGTGCAAAAAATCCAGAATTGAGATTTGTTGTTTCAAATACTACAGAAGCCGGAATTACATGGAATGAAGAAGAAATGGTTACAGACAAGCCTCAGGATTCTTTCCCTGCTAAAGTAGCAAACTTCTTATATGTAAGATTTAAGGAATTTAACGGCGACAGCAGCAAGGGTCTTATTTTCATTCCTTGTGAACTTATTGATGACAATGGTAAAACTTTAAAGAAGTTTGTATTAAAGCATGCTGAAAATTGGAACCTCGGCAAGGACTTTATTGACTGGATTGAAAATGCCTGTGTATTTACAAGTACTCTTGTTGACAGAATAGTAACAGGTTATCCTCGCAACGAAGCTAAAGAATTATGTGAACAGTTTGGTTATGAGGACAATGCTATTGACACAAGTGAAATTTTCCATACTTGGGTTATTGAGGGTCCTGCTGAACTTGAAAAAGAACTTCCATTCCCTAAGGCAGGTCTTAAAGTTATATTTACACCTGATGTTAAGCCTTATAAGAAGCGTAAGGTTAGAATTCTTAACGGAGCTCATACTTGTTCTGTTCTTGGTGCTTACCTTGCAGGTCATGATATAGTTCGTAATGTTATGAACGATGAATTATTCTACAAGTATCTTGAAGATGCACTTAATAACGAAATTATTCCTGCTATTACAAGCGAAGAGCTTACATATGAGGACTTAAAGGGATTTGCAGATGCTGTATTTGACAGATTTAAAAATCCGTTTATTGATCATAAGCTCTTGGATATTTCACTCAACTCAACTTCTAAATTTGAGGCTCGTGTACTTCACACTATTAATGAATATTATGAACAGAAGAAGGAACTTCCTAAGATTCTTACATTCTCATTTGCTGCATATCTTGCATTCTACAAGGGTACAGAAATCAAAGACGGTGCTTTAATCGGTCACAGAGGAGAAGAAGAATATCCTATTAAAGACAGTGCAAACGTACTTGAATTTTACAAGAATCTTTGGACAGGTGTTGCAACAACTGATAAGTCAGCTGTTGCAGACCTTGTTAAGAAAGTTTGTGCTAATACAGACTTCTGGCTTGGTCAGGATCTTAACACAACATTAGGCAGCTTCCCTGAAGTTGTAACAGATCATTTATACAACATTCTTAACAATGGTGTTGTATCAGAAGTTAAAAAGGTTTTAGCATAATAATACACAAAACGGAGGATAATATGAATACAAACAATGCTATTAAAATAAATGATAATGATAACGTTGTTGTAGCCCTTCGCAATATTGCTGCCGGCGAGGAAATCTTCGGTGTAAAAGCAGCGGAAAATATCGACAGGGGCCATAAGATGGCCCTTGTTGACGTTAAAGAGGGCGAAAACATTATCAAGTACGGCTACCCTATCGGTCATGCAACAAGAGATATTAAAGCCGGTGAATGGGTTCATACTCATAATATAAAAACTAATCTCAGTTCCACACTTGAATATACCTATACTCCGCAGTTAAGGGATATTCCGGTCACAAGAAAAGATACATTTATGGGTTATGTACGCAAAAACGGTGAAGTCGGTATCAGAAATGAAATATGGATTGTAAATACAGTAGGCTGTGTAAACGGTGTTTCAAATGCAATTGTTGCAGAAGCTAACAAGAGATTTGGCGGAAGAGTAGACGGTATATATAACTTTGTTCATCCTTATGGCTGTTCACAGCTTGGTGAAGATCATGAAAATACTCAGAAGCTTTTAAAGGGTATGGTTAATCACCCTAATGCAGCAGGTGTACTTGTGTTAAGTCTTGGATGTGAAAACAACAACCTCAACGAATTCAAAAAAGTTCTTGGTGATTATGACGAAGAAAGAGTTAAGTTCTTAATTACTCAGGAAAGTGATGATGAAATTGAAGAAGCAATGTCTAAGATTGAAGACCTTGTAAAGTATGCTGAACAGTTTAAGCAGGAAGAATGCCCTGCTTCAAAACTTGTCATAGGTCTTAAATGCGGTGGTTCTGACGGTCTTTCAGGCATTACAGCTAACCCTCTTATAGGCAGAATTTCAGACATTATAGTCGCTAACGGAGGCAAAACTGTTCTTTCAGAAGTACCTGAGATGTTTGGTGCTGAAACAATGCTTATGGACAGATGTAAGACACCGGAACTCTTTGAAAAAACAGTTGACCTTATTAACAATTTTAAAGAGTACTTTATAAGTCATGGTGAACCTGTAGGTGAAAACCCTTCACCGGGCAACAAAAAAGGCGGCATTACAACACTTGAGGATAAATCCCTTGGCTGTACGCAAAAAGGCGGTACTTCAAATGTTATGGGTGTTCTTAAATACGGTGAAAAAGCTACTGCTGATGGCCTTAGTCTTTTACAGGGACCTGGTAATGATATTGTTGCAATAAGCGGTATGATGGCGTCAGGCTGTCACATAATTCTCTTTTCAACCGGCCGCGGTACCCCTGTCGGTTCACCTGTTCCTACAGTTAAAATTGCTACAAATTCTGCTCTTGCAGAAAAGAAACCAAACTGGATTGACTGGAATGCAGGCAAACTTGTTGAGGATAAACAAATGGATGAATATGCTGAAGAATTTTTCAAATACATTCTTGATGTTGCCTCAGACAAAATTAAAACTAAAAATGAAATTAATGGTTACAGAGAAATTGCTATTTTTAAAAACGGTGTAACACTATAATTTACTAATGTAAGTTTTGTTAATTCGCAGAGGATTAACACCTCTGCTTAAATTTAAATTAATTATATGGAGGAAATTAAAATGGGTTTTATTGATGAAAACTTTTTATTAAAAACAAAAACAGCTCAGACATTGTTCCATGACTATGCAAAGGCACAGCCTATATATGACTTCCACTGTCATCTTAACCCTCAGGAAATTTATGAAAATAAGAATTTTGAGGATATTTCAGATGTATGGCTTGGCGGCGACCACTACAAGTGGAGAGCTATGAGATCATTAGGTGTACCTGAAGAAGAAATTACAGGCAAAAATGCAGACAAGCTTAACAAGTTTGTTAAGTGGGCAGAAACTATTCAGTATGCAATCGGTAATCCATTATACCATTGGACACATCTTGAATTACAAAGATACTTTGGTATTTATGAGCCTTTGACTAAGGATAATGCAGTTGAAATTCATGACAAGATTAATGAAATGCTTGCTAAACCTGAATTTAGAGTTAGAGAGCTTATAAAGAGATCAAATGTTAAGGCAATTAACACAACTGATGATCCTGCTGATTCATTAGAATGGCACAAGAAGCTTGCAGCTGAAGAAACAGCTTTCAAGGTATATCCTGCTTGGAGACCTGACAAAGCCCTTAACATTGATGCTGCAACATACGCTGACTATATTAAAACTCTTAGTGAAGTTGGCGGTAAGGAAATTAAAACTTTTGCTGATTTAAAGACTGTTCTTTTAGACAGAATGGAATTATTTGACGAATTAGGCTGTAGAGCATCTGACCATGCATTTACTTACGTACCTTATAATGAAGCTAGTGAAGCAGAAGTAGATGCAATCATCGCTAAGGCACTTTCCGGTGAAAAGCCAAGCAAAGATGAAGGAGAAAAGTACAGAACAGCTCTTATGTTATTCTTAGGCGAACAGTATGCAAAGAGAAACTGGGCTATGGAAATCCACTTAAATATCAAGAGAGATAACAACACTAAGATGTTTGAAAAAATGGGTCCTGATACAGGTTTCGATTGTATATCTGACTGGTCAACAGTTGAAGGTTTAACAAACCTTTTGGATGCTTTAAACTATAAAGATTCACTTCCAAAGACTTTGTTATTTGCAGGCAATCCGGCTGACAATCAGGTATTTGGTACTATTTTAGGCTGTTTCCAGGGACCTGAGGCTGCTTCAAAGATTCAGTTTGGTACAGCATGGTGGTTTAATGACAACAAAGATGGTATGGAGGCACAGATAAAGGCTCTTGGTAACCTTGGTGTTCTCGGTAAATTTGTTGGTATGCTTACTGACTCAAGAAGCTTCTTATCATATCCAAGACATGAATATTTCAGAAGAATTCTTTGTAATATTATCGGTGAATGGATTGAAAACGGCGAATATGCCAATGATATTGAATTCGCAGGTAAGATTGTAGAAGACATCTGCTACAACAACGCTGCTAAGTATTTTAATCTTGATTAATAAATTTCAATTTTAAACTAGAGAGGGCAGATATATGCCCTCTTTTTGTATAACAAAAGGAGGAGATACTAATGAAAAATTTTTCTTTTAAAAGCTTTGTTTCAGGCATTGTAGTTTCTGCTGTTGTTCTTGTACCGGTTTTAACATCAGCTGCATCCACAGAGACAATTGAAGCAATTTTCGGCAAGGTCAAACTAGTAATAAACGGGGTTAATATTGACAAAGAAACACTCCTGTACAACGGTACTACATACCTTCCTTTAAGAGATGTAGGTACAGCAATCGGAGCGGAAGTGGATTATGATGCTGCTTCTTATACAGCTAAGCTTACACTTCCGTCTGCTGTTTCTTTACCAACACCAGCTGTTCCAAACAGTTGGGCAAATAAGACATATATTCTTGCAACAGATGATTCTGCTATTGACGCTTCTAAACTTATTATATCAAATGTAACAAATACAGATTTTGACTTTGTATTTAAAGCAGGTGATGAAAGTGATATTATAACAGGCAAGGCAGTTATTTCAGGAGATAAAGCAAACTGTATAGTATCTGATATTTATTCCATCTCATTTGAAATTAATGGTGATGAAATCACAGTGAATGAACCTACAAGAGCACAGCTTTTCCCTGAGGCAACAGCAACTTATGTTCACAGAACAATTAAGCCTCAGCAGACAGCACCTGTGACAACAGGTGAAGAAGACCCATATACACACTTTAAAGAAGGAAAATATGCAAGTGGATCTTCAGACAATGCCAAAACTCTTGTTATATCAGAACTTAAAACAGGTGAAAGTTTTAAATATCAGGTCATTGCTGCAAATGGTAAAGATGTTATAACAGAAGGCACAGCAAAAATTTTGTCAGAAGGCAATGCTGAATGCGTATTCTCAGACGATTATAAAATAACACTTAATGACTTAAAAAATGATGTTATAGAAATTAAAGAATCATCACAGAAACTTTTCCCTGCAGGCGGAACAAAATTCTATACAATCTAATTTTAAAATAAAAATAGGCTGCTGTAAAACAAAAAATTTTACAGCAGCCTATTTTTTATTATAAGCAAAACATTAAATTACATATTAAATTTCAGCCATTACATCCTGCATATCATATTTCCCTGGCTTTCTTCCCTTTATAAACTTAGCCGCCTTTACAGCACCTACAGCAAATACCTCTTTACTGTGTGCAGAATGTGTAAACTCAATTACCTCATCCTGACCGGCAAAAATAACTTCGTGATCTCCTACAATAGTTCCTCCTCTTACAGCAGAAAAACCAAGCTCACGTCTGTCCCTTTTTTGCCTTACCTGACTTCTGTCATATACATATTCAAGCTTATTTCCAATACCTTCATTTACTGCGTCACCAAGCATAAGTGCAGTACCGCTAGGTGAATCAATCTTCTGATTATGATGTCTTTCTACAATTTCAACATCAAATCCTGCATCGTAAAGCACTTCGCTGTACTTCTTTAAAATAGCCGCAAGCAAATTAATACCAAGGCTCATATTTGCACTTCTGAACATAGCAACATTTTCAGAAGCCTTGTTAATCATTTCAACAGTTTCATCATTTAAACCTGTAGTACATATAACTGCAGGAATACTCTTTTCCTCTGCATATTTAATTACAGCAGGAACAGCAGATGCAGTTGAAAAATCAATAATGACATCAGCCTCAATATCGCAGTCAGATATATTTGTAAATACAGGAAAATCTGTATTATTTGCAGTCATATCAACACCTGCAACAATTTCAGCATCAGTATCATTTTTCACCAGTCCGCATATAACTCTGCCCATTTTGCCGTTACAGCCGTGCATAATTATTTTTGTCATCTGTATTTCTCCTTTTCAAAAAAGGCGACCTGATAAGCCGCCTTATAAATATTTATTTCTTATAAAATACCAAATTCCTTCATTGCCTTTTCAAGTATAGCTCTGTTTTCTTCTTCCATTTCAACAAGAGGAGCTCTGTAGCCGCCTGCATTTAACCCCATCATATTAAGTGCTGCCTTAACAGGAATAGGATTAACCTCACTAAAGAGAGCCTTAACAAGCCCAAAACAGTTAATCTGCATTTCAGTTGCCTTTTTAGTATCCCCGTTTAAATAACTCATAACCATATCGTGAGTATACTTAGGTACAATATTTGAAAGAACTGAAATTACACCCTTACCGCCTAAAGAAAGCAAAGGAACAATCATATCATCATTTCCGCTGTAAATATCAATATCACCCTGTGTTCTGTATGCAATTTCAGCTACTTGAGCAATATTTCCGCTGGCTTCCTTTATAGCAACAATATTATCAATCTTAGCAAGTTCCTCAACAGTCTTTGGCTGAATATTAAGTCCAGTTCTGCCTGCAACAGAATACATAATTACAGGCAAATCTGAAGCACCTGCCATATCAGTATAATACTTAATAAGTCCCTTTTGTGTAGTTTTGTTATAATAAGGTGTTACAATAAGAAGTCCATCAGCACCAACCTGTTCACATCTTTTGCAAAGCTCAATACCGTGTCTTGTATCATTGCTTCCTGCACCTGCAATTACAGGAACTCTTTTGTTAACCTTATCTACAGTAAACTTAATAGTTTCAATCTGTTCATCATCAGTGAGAGTTGATGCTTCACCTGTAGTTCCGCAGATAATAATAGCATCTGTTTCATTTTCAATCTGCATTTCAATTAAATTGCCAAGTGCCTCAAAATTAACACTGCCATCTTCAGCAAATGGTGTAACAATAGCAACACCTGCACCTGTAAACAACGTCTTACTCATAATTAAACGCCTCCTTGACTATCTGTCAAAATATCCCTTTGCAGCTAAAAGTTCAGCCATAAGAACTGCACCGCCTGCCGCACCTCTTAAAGTATTGTGAGATAAGCAAACAAACTTATAATCATATTGGCTGTCCTCTCTCAATCTTCCGATAGATACAGCCATACCGTTTTCAAGCATTCTGTCAAGCTTAGCCTGTGGTCTGTTATCTTCCTCAAAGTAATTTAAAAACTGCTTTGGTGCAGATGGAAGCTCAAGCTCCTGAGGAATGCCGCTGAAATTTTTCCATGCTTCAAGTATTTCTTCCTTAGACGGCTTGTTTTCAAAACTTACAAAAACAGCAGCAGTATGTCCGTCAGATACCGCAACTCTTAAACACTGTGTTGTAATATTAGGTGAAGATGCATTTTCAATCACATCTCCATTAATTTTACCCCATATTTTCATTGGTTCAAGCTCAGACTTTTCTTCTTCACCGCCAATATAAGGTATAACATTATCAACCATTTCAGGCCATGTTTCAAAAGTCTTTCCTGCACCTGAAATTGCCTGATATGTACAAGCCAAAACATTTTTCAAACCATATTTTTTGAGTGGGTGCAAAGCAGGCACATAACTTTGTAATGAACAGTTTGACTTAACTGCAATAAAACCTCTCTTAGTACCCAATCTCTTTTTCTGTGCTTCAATTATTTCAATATGTTCAGGGTTTATCTCAGGCACAACCATAGGAACATCAGGAGTACCTCTGTTAGCTGAATTGTTGCTTACAACAGGACATTCAGCCTTTGCATATCTCTCTTCCAAAGCCTTTATTTCATCCTTTTTCATATCAACGGCACAAAATACGAAATCAACCATTGATGCAATTTTTTCAACATCTGCTGTTGCATCCATAACAGTAAGCTCACCTATTTTTTCCGGCATAGGCTCTGTCATAGCCCATCTTGAACCAATAGCGTCTTTAAGTTTTTTACCTGCTGAACGAGGGCTTGCTGCAACTGCCACAACATTAAACCAAGGATGCTTGTCAAGAAGTAAGGCAAACCTCTGACCTACCATACCTGTAGCACCAATAATACCTACGTTAAAACTCTTCATTTTAGACCTCCAAAATTATTTATTAAATATACAGCAGATTTCTGCCGTTTTATATTATTTTTCTTTTTATGTAACAAAAAAACAGACTGACAAAAGCCAATCTGTGTCATACATGCAAATATACACAGATAGCTCTCCATTAGTTCTCCATCGGAATTACCAATGACAGTCACAGTGCTATTAACACAGCAACCAGAAAATTTTTCACAGTAAAAATTTCCTTCGGCATTTTCCCCTTTCAATATTTATCATCTGTCACTGCAACATCAAAATATTTACTCTTGTCAAATGCACCTCTATCTCCTTGCTATCTCTAATATAGCACTATTTATTTAACTTGTCAACACATAACGTCAACTTTGAATAATTTTTGCACTTAAGGCTATTATAATATAAAGAGGTGAAAATATGACAAAAACAAAACAACTAAAACCTGAGGATATTTTAAAATATGAGATAGCAGATGAACTGGGACTTCTTGACAAAGTAAAAGAACAAGGCTGGAAATCCCTGACATCAAAGGAAAGCGGCAAAATCGGAGGACTTATAACCAAGAGAAAAAGAGAAGAAGAAAAAAGAATTAAAGATAATAACAGTATGCATAATATAGAGTAGAAAGGAGGCAAATATGAATACAAAAGTTGCTGATTTAATTAACAAACAGATAAACCTTGAACTGTATTCCGCATATCTTTATTTTAATTTCAGAAACTATTATGCAGGTATTGATTTAGACGGTTTTGAAAATTGGTTTCATGTACAAACACAGGAGGAACTTTCACATGCACTTCTTCTTGTACAATACCTTTATAATAATGAAGAAAATGTTATACTAAAAGACATCAAAGCACCTGATACCAAAATTTCAGGACCTGCTGCTCCTCTGAAACTTGCCTATGAACATGAAAAAGGTGTATCAGCACATATTAACCATATATATCACATAGCATTTGAAGAAAAGGATTACAGAACTTCTCAGCTTTTAGACTGGTTTATAAAAGAACAAGGGGAAGAAGAAAAAACTGTAAGCACATTGGTTTCAAAAATGGAGCTGTTTGGCAATGATACCAAAGGCTTATATCTTTTGAATAATGAATTGCTTTCAAGAACTTATACAGCCCCAACATTGACGCTTTAAGGAGGATTATAATATGAAAGACCCAAACTTTTTTATTTGCAAGGAATGTGGTGTTATAATTGAAGAAATATGCGGAGGAAAATCTGATTTTAAATGTGATGATATACCGCTTAAATTACTTGATCCTGACACATCAGAAGGTGCCGCAGAAAAACACCTTCCTGTTGTAACTGCAGATGGAAATAAAGTAACAGTAAACGTAGGCAGTGTTTCACACCCTATGAGCGAAGAGCACAGTATTGAATGGATATATTTAAAAACAGAAAAAGGTTCTCAAAGAAAAGTTCTTAAACCGGATGAAGAACCAATTGCAGAATTTTTAGTTACTGATGACGATAAGCCTATTGCTGCTTACGCTTACTGTAACTTACACGGATTTTGGAAAACCAATATTTAAAAAAATAGGGAATTGATGTGACCACAAAAAGTTAAACCTAAATATTCAACTTTTCGTGGCACATTAATCCCTGTTTTTTTATGCCTTTTTTCTAAATGTGGGACACCCTTCAGACGTACACCTCATTTTCCACCCATATCCAATACAGAACATTGCAGCAAGCAGCAGTACAATCATTCCGATAAGAACAAAAAAATACCCTCCTGTAATATCATATATAAATCCATAAGCAGGTACAAGTATTATAGAAGCCAAAGGAGCACCCATTGAAACTTTGGCATATATTTTTTCATAATCCTGCTGACCGTAAAATTCTATTGTCAAAATAGGAGAAAGAACCATAATTCCCGCACTTACAAGTCCGTGCAAAAATGCAGAAATAAAGAATACATATATACCTCCCGAACTTATGAGAAAACCTATTACTGCAGCTATACCTACAATTATAAGTCCGTAACAGGTTTTTAGACTTCCCAGTCTGTCACAAATTATTCCGATAGCTATTGAGCCAATAGCTGTACCTAATGATGTAAATGACAGAGCACTTCCCGTCTGCTTTACACTATACCCTATTGCAGACCCATACGTTGGGATATGCTGTGTAAATACACCTACGCCTGTAAGTGAAATCATAAAAAACAAAAGCAAAAAAAATGATGCTGAACTTAATGCTTTCTTTTCCGTTATTTCTACACTTTTAACTGTTTTGTTGTTATTGCCGTTATTTATTTCCTCATATCCGTAAGGCTTTAAATTTTTATTTTCAGGCCTATCTCTAATAATAAATATAATCGATAATATAACCACAATAAATGTAATTCCGCCAAGTATAAAATAAGTGTTTCTCCAGCCTGTGCCTTCAATAAGACCTGAAGCCAAAGGCTGTAATACAGCACCAAATAATCCAACAAAAGCCATTTGTATTCCCAAAATTAGTCCCGTATTCTTTTTAAACCATCTGTTAATTAAAATAGGACCCAGTAAATTTGCAAGAATACCGCTTCCCATTGCATATGGTACAGCAAGTATATACCAACCAAAAACATTATTCATAAGCCCCAAAAGACTAAAAGCCCCTGCCTGTAAAATTACAGCACATAAAGCAACAAATCTTATATCATATTTATTTATCAGCCTTCCCGCAAATGGAAACCAAAACACAAGTACAATTGAAGTAATGCTCAGATATATTGATAATGTTCCTATACCTACTCCTATATCATTTGAAACAGGCAGAAGAAAAAGTCCTGATGTTGTATTAAGACCTCCTCCGGCAAAACCTCTTATGAGAATTATACCTAATAAAACTATCCACCCATAATGCAGCTTTGTATTTCTCATTTAATCACCCTTCTCTATTATGTCAACTATATCCTCAATGCTTTTTGAACCGAAGAAAATACTTGACTTATTTATAATTAAAGCAGGTACGCTCATTATATTATATTTTCTTTTAATATCAGGGAATAAGGATATATCAATCATTTCTGCCTCAATATTTTTATTGAGTGATGCAATTTTCTGTGCTGCTGCTACCACTTCAGGGCAAAAATGACAGGAAAGAGAAACAGCAATTTGCATATATACCCTTTTATCAATTTCATTAATTCTTTTTATAATATCTTTATCAAAAACTTGTCCCGGACCGGCAGTATTGTATATGGCAAGAATAAATGAGTTAAATTCGTGACCGCTTGGTATTCCGCAAAATTTTAATCCTGTATAAACACCCTCACTGTCAAGTATTGCAGCAACCGGCATATACTCAAAAGCAATGCTGCTTTCCATATCACTGTTTTCACCTTTTTCATATACTTTTAGATTTATATACGGACTAAGATTAGATACTTCTTCAAGAAAATTTTTAAGTTCAATTGATTTTTCATTATTATTATCTGTTATTGTAACTATTGTTATTTTCTTATTAAGCTTTTCAAACACATTTAATACCTGCTCCCTGAGTTCATCAGTAAGCACACCTTTTTCTTCCTTTCGGGATATTTCTTCACTTCTTACTGTATCAGCAGAATATTCTTCCTTTATTCCAAGCCTTTCCTTCAACTCTTCAACATACTTTTCTGCATTTGTAGCCGCAGTTGCACCATCAGATGTTGCAGTAACAATTTGACGTAAAGTTTTAGGTCTTATATCACCTGCCGCATAGACACCTTTTATATTTGTTTCCATTTTGTCATTTGTTATTATATATCCCTCATTGTCTGTATCTACCTGAGCTTTAAACATTTCTGATGCAGGACTGTGACCTATGAACACAAATATACCAAAGGTTCCGTCCTCCTCAGGCACCTTGTATTCATATATTTCACCTGTTTTATTGTTTTTCAGTTCTGCACCTTCAAGAAGTTCCTTTCCGTATGCTCTCACCATTTCTGTATTAAATCTTACTTCTATTTTAGGATTCGTCATAACCTTATCAACAATTGACTGTGCACATTTAAACTTATCTTTTCTCACAAGTATAATTACTTTTTTTCCAAAACGTGTCAAATACAAGGCTTCTTCAGCAGCACTAAATCCCCCGCCTATTACAAAAATATCTTTACCTTCAAAGAAAAAACCGTCACATGTAGCACAATATCCTACGCCCCTTCCTCTGAACTCTACTTCACCGTCAAATCCCAGTTTTTTAGGACTTGCACCTGTAGCAATAATTACAGTCCTTGATTTATATGTGCCTGATGATGTTACAACTTCCTTTACTTCATTCTGAAGACTAACAAATTTAACATCTTCCATTACAAACTCTGATCCAAAACTTTTTGCCTGCTCAAGCATTTTTTTTGTAAGCTCAGGACCTGTTATTTTATTAAACCCCGGATAATTTTCAATATCATCAGTAGTTGCCGCCTGACCTCCGGGCTGCAACTTTTCTATTATTATTGTTTTAAGCTTTGCTCTTCCTGCATATATTCCTGCCGTAAGCCCTGCACAGCCCCCGCCAAGTATAATCAAATCATATATATCACTGCGGTTATCCATTTTAAATACCCCCTTATAATAAAAATACTGCAAAAAGCCTCACAGCTTTTTTGCAGTAAGTTTGTTTAAATCTTACCTACAAGGTCAAGACTTGGAGAAAGTGTTTCCTCGCCAGGACGCCATTTAGCAGGACAAACCTGATCGCCATGAGCAGCAACAAACTGTGCAGCCTGTACTTTTCTTAAAAGTTCCTCAGCGTCTCTGCCTATGCTATTGTCATTTACTTCGTATGCTTTTATTGCCCCCTCAGGATTTACAATAAATGTACCCCTTAAAGCAAGACCTTCTTCATCAATATGCACATCAAACATTCTTGTAAGTTTGCCTGTAGGGTCAGCCAGCATAGGATACTTTATTTTTTTAATTGTTTCAGAAGTATCAGCCCAAGCCTTATGCACAAAATGTGTATCTGTTGATACAGAGTATACTTCACATCCTATTTCTTTAAATTTATCATAGTTATCAGCTAAATCCCCTAATTCTGTAGGACATACAAAAGTAAAATCAGCAGGGTAAAATACAAATACAGACCAGTGACCTTCCAAGTTTTCATTTGTAATTTCCTTAAATTCTCCGTCTTGATATGCCTGTACTCTGAATTCATCAAGTTTTTTATTTATTAGTGACATAACCTACCTCCAAAATTTTTTTTACGTATATATTATTTGCAAATTAATATTTTATATTCAATAAAGAGAATAAAACCTACTTAAATGTAAAAAATAAAATAAAAAAACGGAGGTTAATATATGAAAAAACTAGAAAACAAATGTGCTCTTGTAACTTCTGCTACAAGAGGAATCGGTCTTGCCTGCTGTTTAGCTTTAGCTGAAGAAGGTGCCGCTGTATATATGGGAGCAAGACAAATGGACGCTGCTTCAGAAATATGTGAAAAGTATAAAGAAAAAGGCTTTAAAATATTTCCTGTATATTTTGATGCAACAGAACAAAACAGTTATGAAACAATGGTAAATAACGTAATTGAAAAAGAAAAACATATTGATATTCTTGTAAATAACTTTGGTATGGGAAAGCCTGCACAAGATTTAGATTTGGTAAACGGAAGTGAAAATGCTTTTTTTGAAATTATGGAACTTAACTTAGGTTCAGTTTACAGAATTACAAAACTTGCACTTCCCTATATGATTGAGCAAAAATACGGAAGTATTGTTAATATATCATCTATCGGCGGACTTATTCCTGATGTAACAAGACTTGGATATGGTGTTTCAAAGGCAGCAGTTAATAATATTACAAAACAAATTGCAGTACAATATGCAAAATATAACATACGCTGTAACGCTGTACTTCCTGGACTTACAGCTACTGATGCAGCTATGAAAAATATGCCGGAAGACTTTATTTCCTCTTTTCTCTCTCATGTCCCCCTTAACAGAATGGGCAAACCTGAAGACATAGCAAAAGCAGTTTTGTTCTTTGCAAGTGATGATTCATCGTATGTTACAGGACATTTGCTTGATGTTGCAGGAGGATATGGCATTGGTACTCCTCAGTATGGAGAAATAATTAACCAGCAAAAATAAAAAAACAAGGGATAGTTTGATATGCTCCCTGTCAAGTAGACAGGGGGCATATCATATCAGGTTCCCCGGTCTTTTGTCTTTTCCTTTTTTATTCCCTTTCCACACTTTCAAAATACAAATTTTCACTTACATCAACATTATCTGTGTTTTCAGCAATAAGTACTTTTACATAAGCCGCTTCAGCTGAAATATTAAACATTGGAACAACACCTTCTGATAATATTTCCCTGCTGGACTCGTAAGCTCTTTCTATTCTTTTATCCTTGTATGATGCCATATACAGTTTAACACCAAGCTTTCTGCACCTGTTTGCAAATTTAAGCACAGAAGTTTCTTCCCCTGCAACACAGGCAGTTGCAGAATGATAGCTGTAATGAACAACGGCACTTATACCATCAAGATTTATATTATCATATCTCATATCGGGATAAGGTCTTATTAGCATAACTTTTTTATTGAAATTTTCAGGTATTCTGACTTCTTTACCTTTATATTTGTTTATTTCATCAATACCTATATCTGATTTTACAACAAGTCTGTCACTTATAATCTGCCCCCACACAATACCATCAAAACTTCTGAATTGATCAGTATATGGGTCAGATTCTACAATTCTTGTTGAAATATAAACATCATTTTCACCTTTGTTATTACTGTATGCCGTAAATATGCCTCTTTCCATATTTTTTATAACCATTAATGCACTTCTGAAATTTACAAGACCATTGCTTTTTTCATTAGCCAGTTCATAATCAGATGCAATAATAACTAAAGGTACACTTATTTTATTATAAAGCATACCAATTAAAGCTGAAGTATATGAAAGAGTATCTGAACCATGACAAATTACAACACCTTTATAAATGCTGAAGTCAATGTTGTCAAGACATCTGCACAGCTTAATCCATATTTCAGCTGTAATATTTTCACTTAAAACATTAACAGGCTGTATAGCTTCAAACTCAAAATCCCTGCCGTATTTTTCATAATATAGATTAACTATGCTGTAAGCTTCCGCACTGTTTACATCTACAGTACCGTTTTCGGATTTACTCCCTATTGTACCGCCTGTCAGTATTACAAGTATCTTATCCATTTTATTCACCTGCTTTTTTACTATGTATTATTTAAAATCAATTCTGTAGCAGTGATTTACAGGTCCGTTGCCTCTGCCTAAATTCAAACCGTATTTAAGTGCACCTGTCAAATATTCCTTGGCATTTTTAACACTGTCACAAAGGTTGTTTCCCTTTGCTATATTACATGCAATAGCAGAGCTTAATGTACATCCTGTGCCATGAGTATTCTCTGTATATACCCTCTCAGCCGTAAACTCATAGTATTTACCTCTGTCATATAGAATATCTGTAGCTTTTTCGTCCAAATGTCCGCCTTTTACAAGTACACTGCACTCATATTTTTCAGCCAGTTCTTTTGCAGCCTTTCTCATTTCTTCAACATTTGTTATTTTTTTCCCTATAAGCACAGCAGTTTCGTCTAAATTAGGCGTAATAACATCTGCAATAGGCATTAGTTCACTTTGCAAAGCGTCAATAGCGTCGTCCTTTAACAATTTGCTTCCGCTTGTTGATACCATAACAGGGTCCAAAACTATATTTGAAACCTTGTACTCTTTTATTTTTTTTGCTATTACTTTTATAAGTTCTTTATCTGACACCATGCCTATTTTAACAGAGTCAGGCATAATATCACTAAAAACACATTCAAGCTGCCTCTCCAGAAATTCACTTGTGGTATCAAACACACCATACACTCCTGTTGTATTTTGTGCTGTAAGAGAAGTAACAGCGGACATTGCATACATACCATGAGCAGTTATTGTCTTAATATCTGCCTGTATACCTGCACCTCCGCTGCAGTCGCTTCCTGCAATTGTCAAAACTTTATACATATATTATAACCTCTTTTCACAAAAAAAGACCTTGGCACAAGACCAAAGTCTGATTAAACTCACATCTTGCTCCCTACTACGGTATTGACCGACAGGTTCAAAGGGTTGATAATAATCTCTCAACTTAACGTACCCCTGCATATAAAAAATTATACTGCTGTTTTTACTTTATGTCAAAGACTAATGTTTATTACACCCTATATACTTGCACTGCCACAGCATCACAGGCGTATACTCATACTGGCTTATTATTTCTCTTTTCTTTTTCTCACTGCCTACAAGTCTTATTACATCACTGTCAAATTTCTTTAAATCTGCTATGTTATTTTCTTCAATGCAATCATAAAGCATAGCAAGCACGGGCAAATTAAACTCCCATTTTTCAATTATCTCTCTTGCCAGCTCATAAGCATTTTCCCTTTTTCCTATAAGATAATATAAAACAAAACGGTCAAGAGCCGTCCAGCTTTCCCTGCTTATACTTTCAAGTATTTCACTGTAATCTTCCTGACATTTCATAAGTGAATAGCAATATGAAATTTTAATATCATCTTTATTGTTTTCAGCAATTTTTAAAGCCTTGTCTAAATACATACAAGCCTTTATGTATCCTCCAAGCTTATAGCAGCAGCAAGCCATATTGTTATAAGCTCTGTAATCATTCTTTATTTCTGTTGCCTTTTTATAAAGTTTGCAAGCATCCTCAACACTTTTACAGTAATAATTGTATTCAGCCATAGCAATCAAGTTTTTATAATTTAAGTCAAAATTTCTAGCCATTTTAAGGTAATTATACCCTATTTCACCGGCTTCCTTTTCCTCTTCTCCATCATACTGAATACCATTGTCAATATAAAATACCCCAAGATTATTATAGCTTTCACAGCAAGGAAATTTCTCAACAGCTTTAATAAGTACATTTTGAGCATCAAGCCATTTTTCATCCTCAATTAACCTCATTGCTTCATCAGTATATTCCATATTATCACCTTAATCTCTCAGCTTTACAGCTCTTGCAGCTCTTCTTCTGTTGTCGTCCTGCATCTGAGCATAATGTTTTTTAGTCGTATTCACATCTTTATGTCCAAGGACATCAGCTACCAGATATATATCACCCGTTTCATTATATAATGTAGTTCCGTATGTACTTCTTAACTTATGGGGTGATATTTTCTTTAAGGTAGTTACCTTTCCGGCATATTTCTTCACCAGTTTTTCAACGGCTCTTACACCTATCCTCTTATTTTGTATAGACAGAAACAGTGCATTTTCATTGCCGGGCTTAGGTTCAGCTGCCTTTCTTTCTTCTAAATAATCTCTAAGTGCCTTTTCTACTTCTTCACCAAAATACACTACCATTTCATTTCCGCCTTTACGGATAATCTTTACCCCATTTATATCAAAATTAATATCATTTATATCAATTCCCACACACTCTGATACTCTCATTCCTGTACCCAACAGCAGTGTAACTATAGCCAAATCCCTTTTACCTGTTTTGCCGTAAAATCTTTTTTCACCTTCACTTAACTTATCTCCTGTTTCAATAACATCAAGAAGTTCAGCTGTTTCATTAGGTTCAAGTCTTACAATTTCTTTATCATGTATCTTTGGTGACATTACAAGCTCAGCAGGATTTGCAGGTATCTTTTCCATTCTGTAGAAATACTTAAACAAGCTCCTTACAGCAGCAAGTTTTCGTGACTTTCCATTTTCGTGATTTGACTTTTTTTCACCCTCATCATTTATATAATACTCTGTATAACTCATAAATTCATTTATATCAATCGTCTTCACTTTTGCCAAATCCTCAATTGTAAACTCTTTAACGCTTATGCCTTTAAACTTAGGACACTCCTCAGTCAAATATTTAAAAAACACCTTTAAATCATAACTGTAAGCAACTCTTGTCCTTATCTCCCTGCTGTTTGCAAGAGCCAAAAAAAATTCTCTGCAAAATTCTGGCAGTTCTGTGAGAATTTCTCTTAGCTTTATTGTCAGTTTATTTTTTACTTCCTCGTGATAGTCAGCCATTTATTCATCAGTCCTCCAACCCTCCAGATATGACCTTTTTATTGCATTAAAAGTTCTGTCTTCAAAGTGGTCATATTTAAGAGATAGCTCTTTAACCATATTTTTAATATCTTCTCTTGTAGTTTTTCCATCAACAGGGCACTTATTTTTAACTATAGGCAAATTTTCTCTTTTTGCAAATCCAACTACATCTTTCTCAGGCACATATATAAGCGGTCTTATAGATGCAATTTTTCTTCTGCTTAAATATGTATAAGGACTAAAGCAGTGTATTCTTCCCTCGTACAGCAGAGCCATTAAAAATGTTTCAATAACATCATCTTTATTATGTCCTAAGGCAATTTTATTGCACCCTAGTTCGTCTACCTTAGTATTTAATGCACCCTTTCTCATTTTTGCACAAAGAGCACAAGGATTTTTTTCCTTTCTTGCCTCAAATACAATATCAGCAATATCTGTATCCACTACAGTGTAATTAACTCCTATTTCATCACAAAATTTCTGTATAGGGGAAAAATCCATCCCCTCAAAACCTACATTTACAGTAATAGCCTCCAGCTCAAATTTCTTAGGATAAAACCTTTGCAGTGCTTTAAGTGCAGCAAGCATTGAAAGGCTGTCCTTACCTCCCGAAATACCTACAGCAATTTTGTCACCATTTTCTATCATATTATAGTCCTGCACAGCCCTTCTGACAAGGCTGAGCATCTGCTGCATTCTCATATACACACCTCCAACAATTCGTAAAATAAGTATATACCAAAAGACATTTAAAGTCAATTATAATCAACAATACCATTTTACCACTCTGCTTAAAAAAATTAACAATACATTTCTGCCAGTAATAATTTATTGACTTTATTTATAATTTATTTTATAATAAAAAGTCAAAGGGGTCTTGTACTATGAATAAAACAATAATACGTCAGGCATCAAAAAATGACGTACCTGCAATAAATAATATATTAAATTATGCAATAATAAATACAAATTATAATCTTAATGAAAATCCACGTTCTTTAAAGGAAGCATATCAATGGTTTGACGAACATTTATCAGAAAGTTATCCTGTCTTTGTAGCTGAGATAAACGGTATGATAGCAGGCTGGGCATCTCTTTCCCACTTCAGGGCATATTCCGGCTATGACACTACCGCCGAAGTTTCAGTATACGTAGACCAGAATTACAGGCATAAGGGAATTGGAACTCTGCTTGTTACTGAGCTTGAAAGAGCAGCTAAAAGATTCCATATTCTCATAGCAGTAATTACTGATAACAATACTGCCAGCATATCACTTCACAGCCGTTGTGGTTTTGTACCTATGTGTACTTTCAGAGAACTTGCAAGAAAAAATAATGAATACGTTGACATCACATTTATGACAAAAAGAATAAACAAAAAAGGATAAAGGCTGCTGCAAATAATGCAGCAGCCTTTAATATAATAAAAGGATACAATATTTTAAAGAACTTATTAAAATATTTACTTTGTTAGTATAAACTATGACACAGGGTCAAAG
>CAJKOJ010000016.1 GCA_905201505.1 uncultured Eubacteriales bacterium
GAAACCTCTCCCTGATCCAAGTAATTATAGTCAGACAACATTCTTAATGCTCTTGATGATGCATTAAATTCCACAGGCAATGTTATAAGCTGAAAAGCCACAACAAACCCAAATAATATAGCCCCTGCAAGAGCTAATGAATAGCTATTAATAAGTCCGCCCAATAAAAGACCGATTATAAAAAGCGGCATTGCAATTCTGCTGCTGAAACTGACAACAGGAAAAATTGCCGAACGAATTGTAAGAGGTGCATAACCCTTTGCATGCTGTACCGCATGTCCTGTTTCATGAGCAGCAACTCCCAGTGCAGCAACACTTTTTGAACCATACACTGCATCAGAAAGTCTCAATACTTTTTTTACAGGGTCATAGTGGTCTGTAAGGTTTCCCTTAATATGTTCCACCTGCACATCATAAATGCCATTTTGCTGTAAAAGCATTTTGGCAACATCAGCACCGGTATAACCTCTTGAATTTGCAATCTTTGAATATTTATTAAATGTAGAAGATATGTTACCCTGGGCTATCATACATACAATAGCCATAAAAATAACAAGCAAATACCAACTGTTAAATCCAAAACCATAAAACATAGGATACATAAACTCACACTCCTTTTCTATATCTTAAGAATAAAGCATAAATCTTACAAAAAATATTATACTTATATTAAGCTTTTCTTATTTTAATATTTTACCAACTTCAATTTGGTGTCCTCTTATATAATCTGTACAGTCCATTTTTTTGCCGCCTTTTGCCTGCACTTCTCTTATCATTACAGCACCGTCTCCGGTTTTAACAGTAAATCCTTTTTTCTTGTCAATAAAAATTATTTCACCAGGCTCACCATTATTGTAACCATCTAAAATATCTGCCTTAAATATTTTAAGCAAATCATCATCGTAAATAGTATATGCAGCAGGTACAGGATTAAAACCTCTTATTTTATTTTTAATTTCTGCTGAATTTTTACTCCAGTCAATATGTCCCATATCTTTTGTTATCATTGACGCATAACAGCTTAAACTGTCATTCTGCTTTTCAGGTTTAGCTTCACCTTTTTCAATAAGTTCAAGAGCTTCTGTAAGTGCCATAGCTCCTACAGGAGCCATTTTATCGTGTAATGTTTCGTACGTATCCTCAGGGTCAATATCTATTTCTTTTTTAAGTATCATATCTCCTGAATCAAGTGCCTTTACCATATACATAATTGTTACGCCTGTCTTAGTTTCACCTTCTAATATTGCCTGCTGAATTGGTGCAGCACCTCTGTATTTAGGAAGTAACGACCCATGTACATTTACACAGCCATACTTTGGTATATCAAGTATTTCCTGAGATAAAATTTGTCCATATGCAACTACAACATAAATATCTGCATCAATGCTTTTAAGTATCTTTACAAATTCCTGATCTCTTATTTTTACAGGCTGATATACAGGAATATTGTTTTCCTCAGCTTTAGCCTTTACAGGTGTAGGCTGTAGTTTTTTACCTCTTCCCTTTGGCTTGTCAGGCTGGCTTACTACTGCAACTACCTGATGCTTTTCTATAAGAGCCTCAAGTACGGGAACAGCAAAATCCGGAGTACCCATAAACAATACTTTCATATTATTCTTCGTCCTCCTCAGTTTCAACATCCATAAGTTCGCCTTCAATTTTATCAATATATAGCACACCGTCTAAGTGGTCAATTTCATGACATAAGGCTCTCGCCATTAATTCTTCACCTTCAACAATTATATTCTGCCCTGTTATGTCAACAGCTTTTACCTTTGCATAATTAGGTCTTGTAACAATACCCATTTTCCCCGGTACAGAAAGACAGCCCTCACTTCCTGTCTGCTCTCCGCTTATTTCAATTATTTCAGGATTAATTAATATTACAGGACCTTCCCCAACATCAATTACCACAATTCTTTTAAGCATACCAACCTGAGGTGCAGCAAGACCCACGCCATTTGCTTCATACATCGTGTCAAGCATATCCTCAACCAATTCAACAATTTTTGGTGTAATTTCGCTTACCGGCTTGCACTTCTTTCTCAATATAGGTTCATTTTCTTCTCTTATCATTCTTATTGCCATTTTATTTACCTCCTAAATATAATTTGGATTTAAGTTTAAATGAATACTTATTTTATTTAAATTTACATTCTGCTTTAACTTTTCTATACAGAATAAAACATAATTTCTGAGTTTTTCCTCATTTTCACATTTAACAATCAGCTGCCAGCGGTAATTATTGTTTATTTTTGATACTACAGCAGGTGTAGGTCCTAAATGCGTAAACATATTATTTTTATTATAATGTTTCATTATGTAAAGAAGATCTGATAAACACTGCTTTACATACCCTTCATTTTCTCCTGTAAACATTATTGCAAATATATTTGTAAAAGGCGGATATACCATACTTCTTCTGTAATCTATTTCCTGATTATAAAATCCTTCATAATCATTTTTAGCAGCATACTGTATGCTGTAGTGTTCAGGGGAATACGTTTGAATATATACTCTTCCCTTTTTTTCTGCACGTCCTGCACGTCCGGCTACTTGTGACACAAGCTGATATGTAGTCTCTGCACTTTTGTAATCACCCATATTCAATGACAAATCAGCTGCAATAATTCCTACTAATGTGACATTTTCAAAGTCAAGACCCTTTGCTATCATTTGAGTACCAATCAGTATATCAGCATTTCCTCTTTTAAATTCTTCAAGTATTGTCTGATGGCTGTTTTTTCTCTGAGTAGTATCAAGATCCATTCTGAGCACTCTTGCTTCAGGAAAGTATTTGTTTACAGCCTGCTCTATTTTCTCTGTACCTGTCCCAAAGTATTTTATATGTTTTGAACCACAGCTTGGGCAAACATCAGGTACATTTATACTTGAACCGCAGTAATGACAGCTCAATTTATTTATTCCCTTATGATATGTATAACTTACATTACAGTTTTTACATGTCATCACATAGCCGCACTCTCTGCATGATACAAAAGTTGAATATCCTCTTCTGTTTAGAAACAGAATTGTCTGTTCCTTATTTTCTATATTTTTTTTAATAGCACTGCTTAGTTTCTCGCTAAACACAGAAAAGTTCTTCTTTGCAAGTTCCAGTCTCATATCTACAATTTCAATATCAGGAAAAGAATTATTTACCCTATTATTTAGCCTGCAAAGCTCATATTCATTATTTACAGCTTTATAATAACTCCTTATTGACGGTGTAGCACTTCCCAAAACAACAGTACAGCCATAAAGTTCACTCAGTTTTTCAGCAATCTCTCTTGCATCATACTTAGGCGAGAGCTGATCTGACTTGTAAGTTGTCTCATGCTCTTCATCAATTATTATTATACCAATATTTTCAAATGGTGTAAAGACCGCTGATCTTGGACCAATCATTACTGAAATTTCACCAAGTCTTGCCCTTGTCCACTGATCATATCTTTCACCGTCATTAAGTCTTGAATGAGTAACTGAAACTTTCTCACCAAATCTTGATACAAATCTTTCAACTGTCTGCTGAGTTAATGAAATTTCAGGTACAAGTACAATTGCAGTTTTGCCTTTGTTTAACACTTTTTCAATGGCTCTTAAATATATTTCTGTTTTTCCGCTGCCTGTTACTCCATGAATTAGTATAGTTTTACCTGAAGGCTCATCAATTTCCCTAAATATTTTTTCACAGGCTGAGTTTTGTTCATCAGTAAGTATTGGAGGTTTAGTCTTTTTTACTAATGCTGTATTAAAATTTCCCCTGTACACCTGTTCATATATTTTTTTTATAACACCTTTTTTTATTAAAGCATTTATTGGAGTATCATCAACTTCAAGCAATGTTTTAATATGAGATACTGGTATTTCACTTCCATTTAAAAGCAGACTTAATACCTTTTTCTGTTTTGTATCTTTTTTCATTACCTTTTCAATTTCTCTATCAAGATTTTCATTATCATTGTTAATGACAGCACAGGCAAAGTTTTTTTCATTTACTTTTTTAGGGATAATACACTGTATGCAGCTGCTTAAAGTAGTATAATACTTTTTCTGCATCCATTTGGCAAGCTCAATTCTTTTAGGGCTTATTATAGGATAGTTTTCACATATATCGGCAATATCTTTTATTAATACTTCATCAACATCTGCTTTTTCAGAAAAGCCGGTCACATACCCTTCTATTTTTCTGTTGCCCCTGCCAAAAGGAACAATTACTCTCATACCAATTTCAATGACGTCCTCTAAATGCTCAGGTATTCTGTAATGAAAAATATGGTCAATATTTGAATGTGCCGCAGAAACAATTATCAAAGCATATTTCATTACATCACCTCACATCACTCAATTAATAAAGGGCTTATTAGCTTATGCTATAGCCCCTTTTATTTTATAATTATTCTTCAGTTTCTTCAATACCGCTTTCTTCAATATCAACAGCATTAATGTCAAATTCTTCTTCAGTCATATCATCTTCATCTACTTCATCATCAGCAGCCTCTGCTATTTCTTCTTCATCGTTTTTCTTTTCATCGGCAGCTCTTTCTTCAAGCTCTTTCTTTATTTCATATTCATCAGGATTTACTTTTGGCTTAAGTTTAGTTCCCTGTCCCTCAGGAACAACAATTA
The DNA here is from genome assembly GCA_905201505.1 of uncultured Eubacteriales bacterium. Classification (GTDB taxonomy): domain Bacteria; phylum Bacillota; class Clostridia; order Lachnospirales; family CAG-274; genus Gallispira. The sequence continues at coordinate 4,630 of CAJKOJ010000016.1, forward strand.
TTTTTCCTTCTTTTATTTCTTCCACAGCAATTGAAACAGGCTTATTAGAATTAGTCTTAAAATCTGCCATTGATTCATCACCGTCAATTAATTGTCTTGCTCTCTTAGATGCTGCAATAACAACAGTATATCTGCTTGTAACAGCCTCTTTTGAATTTTCACTCATTACGTCCATAAGTTCTGCATAAGATGGTCTTAACATATCAATTCTCTCCCTTAAACTTTTTAATAAATTCTAAATTACTTTTTGCTTTATTTTTTGCTGAATTTACAACATTTTTTAAATCTGTAACTGTCTGTTCAATTTCATTATTTATTATTAAATAATCATAGCAATTAATATACTCTATTTCTTCAAGTGCAGTTGCAAGCCTTTGTTCAATTACCTGCTGAGGTTCTGTCTGTCTTCCTTCAAGCCGTTCTCTCAACACTTTTATATTAGGTGTTGTCATAAAAATAAGCACAGCATCAGGAACAGCAGCCTTTACCTGCATTGCTCCCTGAACTTCTATTTCCAATATTATATTTTTACCATTATTTATCTGTTCTAAAACATAATTTTTAGGAGTACCATAATAATTTCCGTTAAACTGTGCATATTCGAAGAATTCACCTTGTTTTATCATTTCTTCAAATTCATCCTTTGTTTTAAAGAAATATGTAACTCCTTCTGTATCACCGGGTCTGGGCTTTCTTGATGTAGCTGAAATAGATACACAAAAATCCTCATCTTTCAGAAATTCACTGAGTATAGTACCCTTTCCCGCACCTGACGGACCCGATAAAACAACTAACATTCCTTTATCCATAATTACACATCCTAAAGTTATTCTATATTTTGTATTTGTTCTCTTATCTTTTCTATTTCACTTTTTGTATCAACTATTATATTAGTTATTACAAGGTCATTTGACTTTGAACCTATGGTATTTACTTCCCTGTTCATTTCCTGTATAAGAAAATCCAGTTTCCTTCCTACAGGCATATTTTCTTCCACAATTGACTTCATTTGTTCAATATGGCTGTACAATCTTGTGATTTCCTCATCAACACACGCCTTGTCAGAAAATATAAGTACTTCAGTAAGTATTCTTGATTCATCAGCCTGTATTTCATCAAGTTCTTTAAGCTTATCCTCAAGCCTTTTTCTGTAATCTTTAGCAACTTCAGGTGCTCTTTCATTAATCTTGTTTACAGCTTCATATACAGCATCAAGTTTTTCAAGTATATTAATTTTTAATGCTTCGCCTTCCTTTGTACGCATACTTACAAAGCTTTCAACCGCTTCATTTACAGCATTCATAAGACATTCATTTATTTCTTTGCCCGCTTCTTCACTTGTTATACCTTTATCAACAGTTATTAAATCAGGGAACTTCGCAACAAGTTCCAAAGTAATTTCATCATTAATATTAAATTTATCTTTTATATCATTTAATGCTGAAACATACCCTTTTGCAAGATTTTCATTAACAGCAATATTTATATCATCTTCAGAAAAACTTTCAAAATTAACGTAAACATCAATTTTGCCTCTAAAAACTTTTGCCGTAATTGCCTTTTTTATAACATCTTCATAGGCTATCATAGTTCTTGGCATTTTAACTGTAATATCATTGTATCTGTGATTAACAGCTTTAATTTCTACTACAAATTTACGATTATACAAAGTACATTCGCCTCTGCCATAGCCGGTCATACTTTTCATCTGTAAATACCTCACATTTCTCATTGCACAATATATTAGTTTAATTATACAATATTTCTTTCATAAATGAAAGACTTTTTTTCATTTTTTTATTGTTGAAATTATTAATAATTGTGATATAATAACATAAACACTTTAAGGAGGTGTTATTATGGCCTTTGACGGCATTACAGTTTCAGCCTTAATTTCTGAAATAAAAGACAAAATTACAGGCGGAAGAATTGATAAAATATATCAACCGGAAAATGATGAGATAATTTTAAGTATAAGAAGTTTTGGCAAAGCATATAAGCTTTTGCTTACAGCCAACCCATCAAATCCTAAATTTCATTTTACTTCCGAGAGTAAAGACAATCCTTTAAATCCCCCTTTATTTTGTATGGTAATGAGAAAACATCTGCAAAGCGGCAAAATTATAGCAATTGATCAGCCTGACTTTGACAGAATTGTTAATATATATGTAGAATCAATGAATGAGTTGGGAGATTATTCAGTAAAAAAGCTTATATTTGAAATAATGGGAAGACACAGCAATATTATTCTCACTGATGATAATAATATTATACTTGACTGTATTAAACATATAACACATGACAAAAGTTCAGTGCGAGAAGTTCTTCCCGGCAAGGAATATATTATGCCTCCCGCTCAAAATAAATACAATACACTTAAATTAGATAAAGATAATTTTTTCAAAGCCTTTAATAACAGCCTTACTAAGAAAGCACAGTTAATGATATATCAAAGCTACACAGGAATAAGTCCTGTTATTGCCTCTGAAATATGTATAAGAGCAGGTATCGATTCTTCTGATTTTTGTGAAAGTTTAGATACTGCCGGTCAGGAAGCACTATTCAATTCATTTTCTGATTTTATATCTGATATAAAATCAGAAAAATATAATCCTCAGCTTATTTCTGACAATTCAGGCAAAGTTATAGACTTTTCACCGGTAAATATGATACAGTTTTCTGGCTATAATATAAAAAACTATACATCTGTATCTGAACTTATAGAAGATTTCTACAGGTCAAGAGACTTTGTATACAGAATGAATCAGAAAACACAGGATTTAAAAAAACTTGTTTCACAAAATATAGAACGCTGTATAAGAAAGAAAGAATTACAGCTTAAAACACTTAAAGAAATTGAAAACAGAGACACGTTAAGGCTTTTTGGTGAATTGATTACAGCAAATATTTATTCAATAAAAAAAGGTATGACAACAGCTGAACTTCCTAATTTTTATTCAGAAAACTATGAAACTATATCAATACCACTTGACGGAAACAAAACACCATCGGAAAACGCACAAAAATATTTCAAGGCATATAACAAAGCAAAAAGAACATTTGATGCACTTCAAGAACAAATTCTGTCAAATAATGATGAACTTGAATATTTGGAAGGTGTTTTAACATCTGTAGGCAATTGTACAAATGAGCAGGATATAAAAGAAATACGTCAGGAATTAAGAGACAACGGTTATATTAAAAAAATTAAAGGCAGCAAAGGTAAAACTTCACAGAAAAAGTCTAAACCGCTGCACTTTATATCCTCTGACGGTTATGATATCTATGTTGGAAAAAACAATTATCAAAATGATGAGCTGACACTAAAATTTGCCAAACCAAAGGATATATGGTTGCATACCAAAAAAATACCAGGTTCACACGTTATTGTAGTTTACAAAGGAGAAACTTTTCCTGACACTACCCTTACAGAGGCTGCTATGCTTGCAGCATATTACAGCAAGGCACAGGGTTCACCTATGGTGCCTGTAGACTACACTGAGAAAAAAAATGTCAAAAAACCAAACGGTGCTAAACCCGGTATGGTAATCTATGAAACAAATAAAACCGCTTACGTTGATTCTGATGAATCAATTATAAATAATTTAAAACAAATATAAATATATTAAAGCTCCGCTGATTTTATTTTAATCTTATCTGCGGAGCTGTAATTTTAAAAAAAGAATATTTTAAATTTTAACATTATCTTTACTTATTCATATATTAACTGGTAAAATCAATTATTCCTCTTGATAAACCTATTGCACATTTCTGCCTGAAACTGTCTGTTGCAAGCAAGTCAGCCTCTTCAGGATTACTTAAAAATGCAAGTTCAACTAAAATCGCAGGCATTCTTGTCAATCTAAGCACAGCAAAATTAGCTGAAAAAATGCCCAGATTCCTTGTTCCTATTTCTTCCACAAGTGCATTATTTACTACAAGTGCAAAATCTTCAGCTACACTTCCTTCTCTGTAAAAAAATGTTTCTGTTCCTTTATATATAGGATTTACATTAGAATTACAGTGAATACTTACAAAATAGTCAGCACCCCATTCATTTGCAAGCCTTGCTCTTTCTGAAAGACTAACATTTACATCAGTTGTTCTTGAAAAATTCACAGTGTATCCTTCTGCCTGCAAAAGTCTTCCTGTTCTCAGGGCTACATCAAGAGTTACCTCAGACTCATTTAGTCCATTTATTCCAATTGCACCCGGATTTGTACCGCCATGACCTGGATCTAAAAAAATTCTCATCTCTACCACCTAAAATTTATATAATTTAGTATATGCAAAACAGAAAAAATGTGTTATACTATTAGCGTAGCTACCAATAGTGGTGTATTTCATGAATCACTATGTTTTTATGACAACAATTTTGTATAGTAAAAACTATATGTTTAATTTTAAATTTGTTTCCTAATTTAAAATTATGTGCAAATTTATTAAATCAAAATTATAGAATTATTAAGCAATTATTAAAGTAGCATTAAAGTTGCACTTTATGAATAAATGTTCACAGTTTATTCACACTTTTTGCCTGAATTATTGTTACAATACCTTTGAAAACAACAAAGGAGGTTTTTATATGAGTAATGAATTTGAAAATTTAAACAATAATCAAAACACTGAAACAGAAAATGTCAACTCAACAGCAGATAATATGAATATATCAGATGAAACTGTTGATGTAACTCCTATTGAAAATGCAAATAAAGATGAAACAACTTCAGCTGATAAAAGTATAAGTAACACAGCTGATACTGAAACAACAGAAACAAATTTAAATGATGAAGTCTTATTAAACACTTCTGAAGAAAAAAAAGAACCTAAATATTCTTATAAAAAGAGTATTGCTGTAGGTCTTGCAGGAGTAGTATTATGCGGTGGTTCTCTTGGATATTTCCTTGGGCTTGGACTTAATACATCAAAAACTATTACAAGTGCTGTCACAGGAGGTTTTAGCTTTGATTCTTCTTCATCAGATACTGCTCCTGCTACCGCAACTTCATCCAACCTTGTGGCTTCAGAAGACAGTATTGCAAAAGTTGTAGGAAGTGTAGAAAACTCAATTGTAAATATTTCAATTAAAGCTCAGTCAGGTACAGACTGGTTTGGCCAAACATACGAAAGTGAAGGTTCAGGTTCAGGTATTATTTATAAGGTAGACGGGGATACCGTTTATATTGTTACAAATAATCATGTAGTTGAAAGTGCAAATTCAGTTACAGTATCAATTACAGGAAAAGAACAGGTTAATGCTAAACTTGTAGGTAAAGATGCATCATCAGACCTTGCTGTAATTTCTGTATCAAAGCCTGATTTGGCTGCTGCCGGTGTAACAGACGTTACTGCTGCAAAATTTGGAAATTCAGATGATATGCAGGTTGGTGAAACAGTCATTCCTATAGGCAATGCTTTAGGTCAGGGTAAAACTGCAACACTTGGCATAATAAGTGCTCAGAACAAAGAAATAAATATTGACGGAAAAAAACTTACTGTTATACAGACCGATGCTGCCATTAATCCCGGCAACAGCGGCGGTGCACTTGTAAATACAGCTGGTGAAGTTATTGGAATTAATACAGCTAAACTTTCAAGCAGTGCTGTTGAAGGTATAGGTTACGCTATTCCTATTTCATCTGCTAAAACAATTATTGAAACTCTTATGACAAACGGTACAGTTGATAAGCCATATTTAGGAATTCAAGGTTATACTATTGATGAAAACTTTGAAAAGATTTATGGTATTAATATCCCCGGTGTGTTTATCAGCAAAGTAGAAGCAAATTCAGCAGCTGAACAGGCAGGCTTACAGGTATCTGATATAGTTACTGCTATTGACGGTACTGCTGTAGCAAATATTGAAACATTATCACAGCAGATTTCTAAACATAAATCCGGTGATAATATAAATCTTACTATAATCAGAAACGGCAGACAAGAAATGACAATAACTGCCACACTTCAAAATCAGAATGAACAATTCTAAATAGGATGGTGATGTTAAATGAAAAAAAACTACATTAAAAACACAATATTGGCAGTTGTTGCAAGTGGTGTTGTAGGACTAAGTATAGGAGCAGCAATTCCTGTTACAACAGAAATTATTGACCACGTACAGACAGCATCTGTATCTGATAATGTTACAGAAATTCCTTCAGCTGACAATGGCAATGTAAAGGTAACAATGGATGAAGCATCCAGAAACACCGTAGATATTATTAATAAAGTACAGCCTTCTGTTGCTTGTATTACTTCTATTGTTGAAGGTGTTGACTTTTTTAATCAGTCATATCAAAGTAAAGGTGCAGGCTCAGGCGTTGTTTTCTTTAAGGATAATGAAAATGCCTATATAGTAACCAATAACCACGTTATTTCAGGTGCTTCTACAGTAAGTATATCATTAAATGAGTGTGACCTTGTGGCAGCTAAACTTGTAGGTAAAGATGCAAATGCTGACTTAGCTGTTATTTCTGTATCTCTTAAGGACTTAGCTAATGCAGGTGTAACAAATGTACAGGTTGCAGAATTTGGAAATTCAGAAGAAGTTGAAGTTGGTGAAACTGTTATTGCAATAGGAAATGCACTTGGTGAAGGCAACACAGCCACAAAGGGCATTTTAAGTTCTCAGACAAGAGATGTAAATATACAAGGTACAAAGCTTACAGTATTGCAGACAGATGCTGCTATTAACCCCGGCAACAGCGGAGGTGCACTTGTAAACAGCAAAGGACAGGTTATCGGAATAAATACAGCAAAAATTTCAATGACTACAGTTGAAGGTATAGGTTATAGTATTGCCTCAGATGTTGCAAAACCTATTATAGAAGAATTGATGAACAGTACCAGTACCCCTACTCTCGGTGTTTATATTACAAGTATTTCCGAAGAGGTTGCTGCACAGAATAATTTGCCTCAGGCAGGTGTTCTAGTACAAAAAATTATAGAAGGCGGAAGTGCCAGCTATGCAGACATTCAGGCAGGAGATTTAATTACATCATTCAACGGAACCCCTGTATTTAACACAGAGCAGCTTATGAGTGCAGTTAAACAGTGTAAAATCGGTGAGACAGTCGATATTACAATTGTAAGAAACGGCACAACAAAAACAGTTTCTGTTAAAATGCTTGAAAGCTCCTCAAACACATTTTAATCAATTATAATACAAAATAAGCAAAAATACTCCCAATTCAAACTAATTATAATTTGAATTGGGAGTATTTATATTAAATTACTTTTATACTATAATGTATTATATTTTTACAGTTTTATAAGACCGTCCTTATACATACGGTCAACTGCAATTATTACACCAATTTTACCATGGAACCACGTAAGTCCGCCCTGCATATATACAGTATAAGGTGCTTTCATAGGAGCATCTGCACTAAGCTCAATTGATGACCCCTGTACAAAGGCACCTGCAGCCATTATTACCTGCGAATCATATCCCGGCATATCCCATGGTTCAGGCTTAACATAGCTATCAACTGCAGCACCGGCTTGTATTCCCTGACAAAAAGCTATAACATTCTCAGGTGTTTTCATTTGTATAGCTTCAACAATATCAGGTCTCTCTTCATTTACCTTTGGCATACACTCAAACCCAAGCTTTTCAAATATACTTGCAGCAAACACAGCTGTTTTAAGACTGGCATTTACAACATTAGGTGCAAGAAACAATCCTTGTATAAGACTTGTTGTTACTCCAAGGCTTGGACCAACTTCTTTTCCCATTCCCGGCGAAGTAAGTCTGTAAGCCGCATTTTCAACACATTTATTTGTACCTACTATATATCCTCCCACAGGAGCGAGCCCTCCTCCGGGATTTTTAATAAGAGAGCCAACTATCATATCAGCACCTACATCTGTCGGTTCAAGCTCACTTACAAATTCGCAGTAACAGTTGTCAACCATACATATAATATCTTTCCTTATACCTTTTACAATATCAATTATTTTCTTTACAGTTTCAATAGTAAGACTTGGTCTGTATTCATATCCCTTAGACCTCTGAATCTCAACTATTTTAGTTTTATCTGTTATCATTTCAGGTATTTTATTAAAATCAACACTGCCGTCATCTAAAAGAGGAATTTCTTTATAAATTATTCCATGCTCTGTCAGAGAACCTTTTACCTGTCTTTTTGCACCTATTACCCCCTCAAGAGTATCATAAGGAGCACCTGCAACACACAAAAGCTCGTCACCATATCTTAAATTACCAAATAAAGCAACAGTCAAAGCATGTGTTCCTGAAATTATCTGTGCTCTTACCAATGCAGATTCTGCATTAAAAACATCGGCATATATATCTTCCAGCTTATCTCTTCCTATATCATTATAGCCATATCCTGTTGTTCCGTCAAAGGCTGTGTCATTAAGCCCGTTTTTCTGCATTGCTCTTAACACTTTATATTGATTAAACTCTGAAATATTGTCAATTTCAGCAAATTTTCCCTTTATCCCCTTTTCTGCCTCAAGACAAAAATCCAGCACTTTTTCATCTATTCCAAACTCTTTTATAATATAATTCCTTAACATATTATTTCTCCTCATTAGTTATTTTCTCTGCAATAAATTTGGCTGCTTCCGACGGAGAATTATAATCATCCATATTTATCCACACACCGTCACTTTGATGCCTGAACCATGTTATCTGCCGTCTGGCAAAATGCCTTGTATCTCTTTTTAATATATAAATTGCCTCATCAAGAGAATATTCACCTTTTAAATAGCCTATTATTTCCTTATAGCCCAGTCCTTTCATCGACACAAGATTATCAGGGTATATTTTCATTAACTTTTTTACTTCATCTATCAAACCTTTATCAATCATTATATCAATTCTTTTTTCAATTCTTTCATAAAGCCTTTCTCTATCCATATTTAATATGAAATTTTTCACATTATAGGCAGGCTCTCTAAGTTTTTCTCTTTTATTATATTCAGAAAATTTTTCGCCTGTATCCCTGCAATACTCAATAGCTCTTATCACTCTTTTCAGGTTGTTCGGATGAACAGTTTCTGCATACTCAGGGTCAAGTTTCTGTAAAATATTATGGACATATTCATTTCCATTTCTTTCAGCAGCTTCTTCAAGCTCAACACGCATTTTTTCATCCTTTTCCCCTGGTGTAAAATCATTGTCATAAATAAGAGCATTTACATAAAATCCTGTACCGCCTACAAGAATTGGAATTTTACCCTTTTCATATATTTCAGCCAAAGCTCCTTTAGCCATTTTCTGAAAAACCGCAACAGAAAATTCTTCATCAGGATAAAGTTCATCAATTAAATAATGCTTTATTCCATGCTTTTCTTCCTCTGTTATTTTAGCTGTACCTATATCCATATATTTGTAAACCTGCATAGAATCTGCAGATATTATTTCACCGTTTATAATTTTTGCAAGCTCAACTGATACTGCTGTCTTGCCGCAGGCAGTAGGACCTGATATAGTAATTAATGGTGGTTTCATAAAACATACCTCATTTCAAAATCATTTAACTTTATAAATTATACTAAATTAACTCATCTTTGTAAATATTTTTTATAAAAAGGCAAATAATATATTAAGCGTGATATAAAGTAAATCAATATACTATTTTAATAATGCTGTAATATATCTTAAAACTTTATTTCAAAATTTAATATAAATGTAATTGAAAACGTAATAAAAATGATGTATTATAATATTATGGTTATTTTTGTAAATTTTTGGAGGTTTAGTATGTTTAGCAAAGACATTGGTATAGATTTGGGTACAGCCAATACCCTTGTATATGTTAGAAACAAAGGTATTGTAATAAATGAACCATCAGTTGTAGCAATTGATACTATCACAAAAGAAGTATTGGCTGTTGGCAATGATGCTAAAGAAATGATAGGCAGAACACCTGGTAATATTATAGCTATAAGACCTATGAAAGACGGTGCAATTGCCGATTATGCTGTAACTGAAGCTATGCTCAGATATTTTATTGACAAAGCTTATCCCCAAAATCCATTTTCTCCAAAACCAAGAATAGTAGTATGTGTGCCTTCAGGTATTACACCTGTTGAAAAAAGAGCAGTTATTGAAGCTGCAACAGGTGCCGGAGCAAAGGAACGCCACATATATATTGTTGAGGAACCAATGGCTGCAGCTCTCGGTGCAAACTTAAAAATTGATGAGCCTGCAGGAAATATGGTAGTAGATATAGGCGGAGGTACAAGCGAGGTTGCAGTTATATCTCTTGGCGGCATAGTAGCAAGCCGCTCTGTAAGAATAGCTGGTGACCAGTTTGATAGCAGCATTATAAACTACGTACGCTCAGAATACAAAATTGAAATAGGAGAAATAACAGCCGAAATTATTAAAAAGACTGTAGGCTGTGCATATTTAGATATAAATTCAGACATAAAAGAAATAACTGTAAAAGGCAGAGATTTAATAACAGGACTGCCAAAACCGTTAACTATTAATTCACGTCAAGTACAAAATGCCTTGGCTGATTCTATTGATATTATAATTGACGCAATAAAAAGAACGCTTGAGGATACTCCTCCTGAGCTCGCAGCAGATATTATGGAAATTGGAATTTATCTTACAGGCGGAGGTGCTCTTTTAACAGGTCTTGATAAACTTATATCAAAAAGAACAGGAATGCCTGTCCACATAGCAGACAATCCTCTGGAATGTGTTGTTAATGGTGCCGGAAAAATTATTGATGATGTAGATATTGTCAACAAATTAACTTCCAGCGATAAAAAAACATTAGCTTAATTAATTTTACAAACAAATATACTGAAAAGGTATGATATTGTGAACAAGAATTTTAAAATTGTTTTAGTCACACTGGCAGTAGCCTCTTTAGGCTGTGCTGGCTTTTCTTATAATAGAAAAGCACCAACTTTTATAGAAAATTCCTATGGATATGTAATTACACCGCTTCAGTCTTTTAACTTCAGCGTTTTAGACTGGTTTAGCGATATATCAAAATATTTTAAAAATATAAATAATTTAGATGCAGAGAACAAAGAGCTTAAAGAAGATTTACTTGAAGCCCGAGCTGAACTTAATCGTTTAAAACTCATTGAAAGCGAAAATATACAGCTTGAATCCTTGGTTAAACTCCAGCAAAACTATGGACAGTATTCAACTATCGGAGCAAAGGTCATAGCAAAAGACCCCGGTAATTGGTTTGACAGTTTCATTATTGATAAAGGCACAAACTACGGTCTTGAAAAAAATATGGTTGTTATGAACGAGGATGGTCTTGTCGGCAAAATAAGCGAATGCGGATATAACTACTCTAAAGTAGTTTCTATAATTAATGATACTGATGCCGTAAGTGCTGAAAGTCTCAGAACAAATGACATTGGTTATGTAGTTGCAGACTTTTCGGGAGATGCCAAATGCAAAATGCAGTATTCCGATAAAAATGCAGATATTTTAGTAGGTGATGAAATAGTAACATCTCACCTTAGTGAAATTTTCCCGGAGGGTATAAGTATAGGTCACGTGAACAGTCTTACTGTAGACTCACAGACTTCAATGCAATATGCAATTATTGAACCTTCTGTTGATTTTTTAAAATTAAAATATGTATTAGTTCTTGATACTTCTTTTGAAAAAGAGTTTATAGAAAACACAACATCTGAGAGTGAGGAGCAATAAAATGAGATATGTTGTTTATTTAATTATTTCAACAGCAATATTTATATTTCAATCCACACTCTGTCAATACATAGCAATAGCCGGTATAAAGCCTAATTTTATGCTAATATTTGTTGTTTCTATTGCTTTTCTAAAAGGAAGAAACGAAGGAATTCTCACAGGAATAATAATGGGTTTACTGCAAGATTGTTACTTTGGACGTACGATAGGCAGTAACCTGTTTTTATATGCTTTAATTGGATATCTTGTAGGTTGTCTTACAGATAACTTTAACAAAGACAATATTTTAGCGCCTGTATTTTTTACTTTAATTGCTACACTTTTTTATAATTTAGGTTTTTATATGCTGAATATTATTTTAAAGGGATATACCTCTTTTAGCATATATATAATTTTAAATATTTTGCCTGAACTTATTTATAATATAATCTTTGCATTTATTGTATATTTAATTGTGTATACATTAAATAGCAAATCTTTTGGCAAAATAGGTTATAAACACAGATTTTGATAGAATGGAATGTATGTATGAAAGAATTATTACGCAATATAACAAAATTAGACAATTACCGGTTATACATTATGCACGGAATAATTCTCCTTCTATTTTTTGTTTTAGTGGTTAAACTTTTTTCTCTTCAAATTTCCAAAGGTGAATATTTCAGTCAGGAAGTTAACGGTACGGCTTTGCGTGAAGTTGAGGTTGAAGCTCCAAGAGGTACCATATATGACAGATATGGGCGTCCTTTAGCTGTAAATAACACAGCTTACGCCGTCAGCCTTGACCCTAGTATAGGTGTTGATAATTTAAATAAAGTATTATATGATTTAATTACAGTACTTGAAAAAAACGGAGAGAAAATTGTTAAAACTCTTCCGATTACATCTGCCCTTCCTCATGAATTTTTATTTGACGGCAGTATAAGTCAGGAGAAAAGATGGAAGAAAAATATGAATCTTGACGAAACCTTAACAGCAGAACAGTGTTTTGAAGAACTAGAAAAAAGATTTGACATTGATCAGACAACTGATAATATTATGGCTGGAAAAATTTTAGGATTAAGGTGTGCTTTATATGAAAAAAGATACTCCAAATATATTCCTATACCTATTGCCTATAATATTTCAGAAAAAACATTAACAACACTAAGAGAACAAGGTTCATCTTTCCCATGTGCATTCATTGATAATCAGAGTAACAGAGTATATCCGTATGGAAAGTACTTTGCTCATATTTTGGGTTATATAGGAAACATTACAGACGAAGAGCTCAAACAAAACACAAGCAAAGATTATTCATTAAACGACGTCATAGGAAAAGACGGTATAGAAAAGGCATATGAATCAGATTTAAGAGGAACAAACGGCAGTCAGTATATTGAAGTCGACAGTTCAGGACGAAGAATAACAACAGTTGAAAATGAAGGTGAAATCCCCGCTCCGGGCAGCAATGTATATTTAACTGTTGATGCTGAGCTTCAGAAAGCTGCCTATGACGCACTTGAAGATGCACTTACTGATGCACAAATCAACCGTCTTTCTGGAGGGGAATACAGCTACAGCGTAAGTGATGTTTTTAAATCAATGATTGAAAGTGATAATATAAGAATAAAAAATATTCTTAATTCATCTGATGGTACAACACAAGGAACTTTAAAGCATTATATTCTCTCTCAGGACAAAAACGCAGCAAATGATATTGAAACAGCACGAAAAATATTGTTAAAAGGATTTGAACAAAATGCAATATCATCTTCTCAATTATTAATAGCTATGTATGAACAAGGACTTATTACTGACAATGACAGCGTAATTACTAAGCTTAAAACAGGTATTCTAAGTTCATCTTCTGCACTTATAGCAAAAATGCGTTCACAGGAAATTACTCCGCAAATGACAGCTATGGACCCATGTACAGGCTCAGTAGTAGTAAATGATGTCAATTCAGGTGATGTCTTTGCGGCAGTCTCATATCCTTCTTATGATAATAATGAACTTGTAAACAGCTTTAATAATGAATATTATCTTCAATTACAAAATGATCCAACTACACCTATGGTCAACAGACCTTATCAGGAGCCCAGAGCTCCGGGTTCAACATTTAAAATGATTACAGCTGCTGCAGGACTTGAAGAAGGAATTATAACACCTGGTACAACAATATACGACAAAGGAACATTTACAGATGCCGGAAAGCCTTATGCACGCTGCTGGATTGGTTCAGGCAGCGGTTCCCACGGTTCAGTAAATGTATCTGAGGCTTTAGAAGTATCATGTAATTATTTCTTTTATACTATGGCCTATAATATGGGGTCAAATTCTATTTCAAGATTAAACAGCTATATGAGGGCTTTTGGACTTGATGACCCAACAGGTGTTGAAATATATGAACTTTATAATTCAATGGGTGACTACCCTACCCGCATATCTTCTCCTGAATATAAGGAGTACGTCACAAAACAAAGATATGAAAATCCATCTGCCTCAGATTTGAAATGGAGTGCAGGTGACACAATACGTACAGCAATCGGTCAGTCATACAATAATTATACATCAGCTCTATTAGCAAAATATGTTTCTACTTTGGCAAACGGAGGCACAAGATATAAAAATCATTTTATGAGCAAAATTACAGACTCAGAAGGAACAACAATTACAGAATATAAAGATATAGTTGAAGAACAGATTACACTAAAGCAAAGTACACTTGATGCCATATTCAGGGGTATGTATCTTGTAACAACAGGACCAAAAGGTACATTACGCAATTCCTTTGCAGATTTTCCTGTCAGCGTAGCTGCAAAGTCAGGCACTGCCCAGGAATCAGATAAAAGAAGCGAGCATACAATATTTGTTGCCTTTGCACCGTATGAAACACCGCAGATTTCAGTATCTGTATTGATTCCATACGGCAATAACAGCACTACAGCTCCTGCTCCTACTGTTGCAAAAGCTGTAATAGAAAAGTATATGCAGCTTGATACTACTATTGAAAACAGAAGCTATAACACATTGGTAAAATAATAACCTCATATTTACAATTTTTGTAGCGAAATATGTAAAGTTATACATTTATTTTTGGATAAATTTTTTTTCAAAATTCGGTGTATTGTGCTATCATTAGTATATAAAACTATATACTTAGGAGGATAATAATGAGTGAAGTAATTGTTGTAACATCAGGCAAAGGCGGTGTGGGCAAAACTACTACTTCTGCCAATATAGGCACAGGTCTTGCAATTGCAGGCAAAAAAGTAGTAATGCTTGACGCCGACATCGGGCTCCGTAACCTTGATGTTGTTATGGGATTGGAAAACAGAATAATATATGACTTAGTACACGTTATTGAAGGAACATGCCGTCTTAAACAGGCATTGGTAAGAGATAAAAGATATGAAGGTCTTTACCTTCTTCCGGCGGCTCAGACACGCGATAAAGACGCTGTTACACCTGAGCAGATGCAAAAACTGTGCACCAGTATAAAAGAAGAAGGTTTTGATTATATTATAATTGACTGTCCTGCAGGTATTGAACAAGGCTTTAAAAATGCAATAGCAGCAGCTGATAAAGCCATTGTTGTTACTACTCCGGAAATTTCAGCAGTAAGAGATGCAGACAGAATAATAGGTATGCTTGAATCCAACGGACTTTTAAATTCACAGCTTATTTTAAACAGAATAAGAGTTGATATGGTTTCAAGAAATGAAATGATGTCTCTTGAAGATGTTGAAGAAATACTTGCAATTGACACATTAGGAATAATACCTGATGATGAAAGCATAGTAATTTCAACCAATAAAGGTGAACCTGCTGTAGCAAATGTGGAATCTGTTGCAGGACAAGCTTACCGTAATATTGTAAGACGTATAATGGGTGAAGATGTCCCTCTGCTTGAAATTATGCCGCCTTCAAGAACTACTCTTTTTGACAGAATTTTTGGCTGGTTACATAAGGAAAAGGAGTGATTATAATGTATGATAATAACTCCGGCTCAGTAGCAAAGGACAGATTAAAATATTTAATTTTAAAAGACAGAATATCCTGTACCAATGAAACATTAGATATGATAAAACAGGATATAATAAAAACAGTATCTAACTATATAGATGTTGATAAAATAAACACAAAACTTACACTTGAACAGGATATAAAAAACAATAAAAATATATCTTATATAAATATTAAAATACCAATATCATAATATTATTTGGTATAATAAACAAAGACAGGATGAATTAAATGAATAAAAGAGCATACAGCTTTGACTTCGTGCTGATATTTTGTGTTTTAGCAATATCCATTTTTGGTATTATCACAATAGGAAGTGCAACAAGAATTAATATAAACGGAATACAGGGTAAATTTTTAAACCAAATTCTATGGTTAATCACAGGTGTTTTTTTAATGCTCCTCTTTACCTTCTGGGATTACAGAAACCTTTCAAAACTTTATATTCCATTGTATATACTTAATTTAGTATTATTAATTCTTGTTCTTGCAATAGGCAGTGAAGATAATGGCGTTCGCCGCTGGATTTTTGGTATACAGCCTTCGGAATTTGCAAAAATATTTATAATAATTTATTTATCAAAATTTATTGACAAATTCAGAGAAAAGATTAATAATATAAGTATACTAATATTGGCTGCAATATCAGTTGCCATTCCTTTGGTTCTGATAAAAATACAGCCTTCCTTATCTGCCAGTCTGGTTTTGCTGGCAATATTTATTACAGAAATATTTGTGGGAAACATTTCCGGTAAATATATTAAAATTGCACTTATGATAATTATTCCTATTGCTGTAATTATATGTATTGATGCACTAAGTACTGAACACAGAATACTTTCCACATTTATGACGCCCTACCAGATTAAAAGAATTGTTGATTATATTAATTCTGACTTTTCAAGTCCTGATTTTTATCAGACCAAAAACTCAATTTGGGCAATTGGTTCAGGGCAGCTTACAGGAAAAGGACTATTTAAAGGTACAATTAATCAGTTAAGCTATCTTCCCGAATCCCACAATGACTTTATTTTTTCTGTAATAGGTGAAGAATTTGGTTTTATCGGATGCCTTATTGTCCTTGCATTTATGTTTATAATTATAAGCAGATGCATAAATATTGCAATAAACTCAGATGATTATTTGGGAACACTTATTGCCGGAGGTGTAGCCGGAATGCTTGCCTTTCAAACATTTGTAAATATAGGTGTAGCAACAGGTCTGCTGCCAAATACAGGTATGCCCTTTCCGTTTTTAAGTTATGGCGGAAGTTCAATGTGGGCTAATATGATTGCCATTGGGTTAGTATTAAATGTGGGTATAAGAAAACAAAAAAATATATTTTAGGGGTGATATAATGAACATAGCATTAGTCGCAAACGACAGCAAAAAAACATTAATGGAAAATTTATGTATTGCTTACAGACATATTCTTATTAAGCACGATTTATATGCAACAGGAACAACAGGACAGTTGGTCGAAGATACCTCCAGTCTTCCTGTACATAAATATTTAGCAGGAGATTTAGGCGGTGAACAGCAGTTAGCTTCTCAGATAAATAACAATGAAATTGACTTAGTAATATTTCTGAGAGATACAAGTTATCCTGCAAGACCTGCATCAACCGGTACAGCAGACTTTAGTTCAGCTTTAAGACTTTGTGATATGCACAATATACCTTTAGCAACTAATCTTGCAACTGCAGAAGCTCTTCTTTTAGCTCTTGATAGAGGTGACCTTGATTGGCGCAATTTGGTAAGAAACAGTAATTAGTGATGCGGTTTTTGACTATATACTACTTGATTGTTAATTTATTATTATTTTTGCTAATGGGCATAGATAAATTTAATGCAAAATTCCATAAAAAACGTATAAAAGAAGCCACATTGCTGATAATTTCTTTAATCGGCGGAGGTTTAGGTGGCTTTTTTGCTATGTTTATTTTTCATCATAAAATAAGAAAGAATTATTTTAAATTGGTATTTATTCTTTCAATTGTCACACATTTAATAATCACTCAATATATAGTTATAAATTATATATACAAATGAAACTCTCATATTGTATAATTAATATAACATTTAATGTTTAATAAAAAATAACAGCCTTGAGAGAAATCCTTTTTTCTCCCAAGGCTGTTATAAAATATGTACTATTCAGCTAAATCCAGTGAGAAAGTAAACTTGCTGCCCTTCCCTTTTTCGCTCTCCAGTTCAATAGTTTGATTATGTGCCCTAATAAATTCCTTTACAATGGCAAGACCAAGACCGCTTCCTGTTTTATCAATACCTCTTGATGCATCAGCCTTATAAAGCCTTTCAAAAACTCTTGACTGTTCTTCATCAGACAATCCGATTCCTGTATCCTCAACTGATACAAGTACCTTGTTTTCGCTCACTCTTACTCTCACTGTAACCGTGCCGCTTTCTGTAAATTTAACAGCATTGTCAACCAAATTGTTTACAACCCTTCTTATTTTATCAATATCAGCGTGCACAATAACATTTTCCCACTCAAACCGATGCCTCAATTCAATATTTTTTGCATCAGCTTTAACCTTAATAAGCTTTAAGGTTTCTTCTATAACATCATTTATATCAAAATCTGTCATATTAAGAGCATTTATTGAATCGTCAAGTTTGTTCAAATCCAATACACTGTCAGACAATTTCTGAAGTCTCGCTGTTTCATCATAAATTATTTTCATATAATGCTTATACTTATCTTCCTTTATTGTCCCATCAAGAATTGCCTGTAAAAAACCTCTTATAGAAGTTATAGGCGAACGCAGATCGTGAGAAATATTTGATAATATTTCTCTTCTTCTCTTTTCAAGATTAGCGAGATTATTGGCCATTTTATTAAAACTGTCACAAAGCTCGGCCATTTCATCATTTATATTATCTGATATTTCAATTCTTTCATCAAAATTTCCTTTTGATATATATTTTGCTGCCGTACTTAGTTTTCTTATCGGAAACACAAATTCACTTACTGCCCAATGTATTGTCACAAATCCCAAAATAACAGCCAAAACTAAGAAAAATCCGATTATTACATACACTCTGTTTATATTATTTATAAGGTCACTTAAAGGAACACTTACAAAAACTATAGCTGTAACTTCCTCATTATTCATAGTAGGATAACACAAAGTATATTTATTCTGTGCATATATATTGTTTATATTTCCTTGCAGCCATTCGACACTACCATTTACAACATCATTATATTCATCAAATGCTGAAATATAGTTACCAACGGTTAAATTAAGCATATCCTTTGATTTAACCATAACTCTTAAATTTTTATCTGTCATAAAGAAACTGTAATCCATATACTTATCCAATATACCAATTTCATTTTTAAAATATTCTTCATTAAAGCTGTCTTCACCACAGCTTTGAATATAAATATCAGAAATTTTTATAGCTTGATTTAATAAGTCATTTTTATAATCACTGTAAAAATATCCTCTGAATATTTCTGTAAATCCTAAGCTTAACAGAAAAAATGAAACGAGTAAAACAATAATATAATAAGTAAATGTTTTACCAAAAGCTGTTCTCATTATTTAAGAAAATCTTCTCTCTGTGGAGTAAATATGTCTATAAGTTTACCCTTAGGAGTAAGAACCTTACAGCTATGCAGCACATTTGAAGGCATATATACAGTATCCCCTTCTTTAATCACTTTAACTTCATTGCCTAATCTGAACTCAAACTCTCCTTCGGCACAATATGTGGCTTGCTCATGAATATGCTTATGCTCATCAGCTTCAAAATAATCTTCAAAATAAACCTCAACAACCATAAGTTTACCGTTGTGTGCAAGAACTTTTCTGTAATTTTTACCGGGAACTATTACCTCTAATTCACTATCAGAATTCAAAAAAAAGTTTGACATAACAAAACCTCCATATTTCCTTATAATATTAATATAATAATAACATTATAAAACAAAACTATGAAAATTACAATACAGCAATACAATTAAAATAACATAATTATCAATTATAAGCATATAAATTTATAAAAGATATGTATATGATATGGAGGAAAATATGAAAAAAATTACTGAAAAAGTTTCCAATCAAATACAATTTCCTCTTGAAGTCATATCAACCACACCAAAAATTGAAATTACCGGTAATAAATTAATTTATATTGAAAATCACAAAGGAATTAAAATGTTTACATCTGAAACAATTGAGATAAAACTTACAAAGGGATTTTTTATTGTTGAGGGTAAAAAAATTTCTATACTTGAAATTAACAAAGAATATATATATATAACGGGAATTTTTAATTCTTTTAGATTTGATAAAATTTTGGAGTGATTTATATAAGCAAACTATGGAAATTTATTCAAGGTTATGTTATAATTTCAATAAAGGGTTATAATATAGAAAGACTTATAAATAAAGCTGTTCAATCTGACATTGCCATTCACAATGTAGAAAAAAGCGGCAATACAGCTGCAATAACTGTTTCTCCTAAAGATTTTAAAAGCTTTATTAAATTGTGTAAAAAATACAAGTGTAAACCTAAGATTGTTAATAAAAACGGTCTTTTTCGTCTTTTACTCTTTTTAAGACTTAATTTCTTATATTTAATCGGTCTTATACTTGCAGTATTTTTAATATATTTTCTTACACAAAGAATATGGATAATAGATATTGCAGGCAATTCGCAGCTTGATAAGCTTTCTATACTGACAAGCTGCACTGACAACGGTCTATATGTAGGCTGCAATAAAAAGAAACTTGACTGCAAAAAAGTAGCTGAAAACCTTAAACTGAAATATAAAAATATTTCATGGATTAATATTAGCTTAAAAGGTACAACTGTACATATTAAGCTTGCAGAGGATAAGCCCGAAATTGTGAGTACAGTTACAAACGAGTCAACGAACATCGCCGCTGTTACAGACTGCCAGATTTCATCAATTATCACAACCAAGGGCACACCTCAGGTTAAAAAAAATGATATTGTAAAAGCAGGAGATATACTAATTTCTGCTAAGCTGCAGCCAAGCGGAATTGAAGAAAATCCTGTAACAGATATTGTATCAGCAAAAGGCACAGTCAGAGGAATTGTAAAAAGAATATATTCATTTACAGTTCCATATAACGCTAAAGAAAAACAATATACCGGTAAAATAAAAACACAGTATTCAGTTAAATTTTTTAATAAAACTTTACCCCTTAACAAAGCTGAACCATTTGCTCAAAATGAAAATTCAGAAGAAATAGTACACTTAAAACTGGGAGAAAATTGTCCTCTTCCTATTTTAATATATAAAAATATTAACAAAGAATATATGCTTACACCTGTCAAACGAGATTTAAAAACAGCAAAAAAACTTGCAGATAAGCAAATCACAGATCACATTATACAGGATTATAGTATAGACTCAGACATTCTTTCAGTTAATGTAAAATATAATGAAACAAAATCCTGTTTACAGGTAAGTGCAGAAATAACATCTGATGAAAATATAGGTAAAGAAATTCCATACGAAGACTTAGGAGGAAATACATTAAATGGAACAACAGAAAATTCAAATATCAGCTAATATCATATCAGCCCTTTTTGGCAGTTTTGATTCAAATATTAAAAAAATCGAATCAGAATTTAATGTTACCATAATAAACAGAGGCGATGATGTAGATATTATTGGAGAGAGCAAAGATATTGAAAAAGCTGTTAGTGTTATCAATTCATTAATAGGACTTATAGAATCAGGAGAATCTATTGATACTCAAAATATTAATTATATAATTACAGAAACAAACGCAAATAAAACAGACGAAGTAAATAAATTAAAAGATGATATAATATGTATGACCATTAGCGGCAGAGCATTAAAGCCTAAAACTTTGGGTCAGAAATATTACATTGATTCAATTAGAAATAATACAGTTGTTTTTGGTGTTGGTCCTGCCGGTACTGGTAAAACATATCTTGCTATGGCAATGGCTATTACAGCCTTTAAAAACGGTGATGTCAACAGAATTATACTTACAAGACCAGCTATTGAAGCCGGCGAAAACCTAGGCTTTCTTCCGGGAGATTTACAGGATAAAGTTGACCCGTATTTAAGACCTCTTTATGACGCTCTGTATGAAATAATGGGTGCAGATAATTATATAAAAAATATGGAAAAAGGTGCAATAGAAGTTGCTCCTCTTGCCTATATGCGAGGAAGAACGCTTGATAATTCTTTTATAGTATTGGATGAAGCACAAAACACTACCCCCGAACAAATGAAGATGTTTTTAACAAGATTAGGTTATGGTTCCAAAGCAGTTATAACAGGAGATGTTACGCAAATTGACCTTCCAAAAGGTAAAAAATCAGGTCTTATTGAAGCAGTCAAGATACTTGATAATATAGAAGGTGTTAAAATATGTACTCTTACCAACAAAGATGTTGTTCGTCATCCATTGGTTCAGAAAATTATATCTGCATATGAAGCCTTTGAAAAGAAAAACAAAAAAGAGGATTAAATATGGATGTTTTATTTGAAAATACAACAGATAAAGAAATAAATCAAGAACTTATTAATTCGGTTATTGCAGAAAGCCTTAAATACGAAGGCATTTCCGACAACTGTGAAATAAGTGTTACAATAGTTGATAATAAAGAAATTCACTCTATAAATCTTAAACACAGAGGGATTGACAGACCAACAGATGTTCTGTCATTTCCTCTTATAGATTTTGATAAAGAAACTCTTCCTGATGACGGAACTAAAATATATTTAGGTGATATTATAATAAGCATAGAAAAAGCAGCAGAACAAGCTAAAGAGTACGGACACTCTCTCGAACGGGAAATAGGTTTTCTTACAGCCCACAGTATGCTTCACCTGTTAGGATACGACCACATGACTTCTGAAGAAGAAAAAATTATGTTTAAAAAACAAGAAGAAATACTTGAAAACCTTAATTTAAGGAGATAAACTATGGATGAAAACAGACAGCTTTATGAAATGGCATTAAAGGCAAAAGAATACGCTTATGCTCCATATTCAGGATTTAAGGTAGGTGCTGCAGTCCTTACCTCTGATGGTATGGTGTTTTTAGGAAGCAATATTGAAAACGCCTCCTACAGTGCAACAATATGTGCAGAAAGAGTTGCCATTGCAAAGGCAGTATCAGAAGATAAAAAAAATATTATAAAACTTGCAATTGCATCAGACAGTAATGATTTTACATTTCCATGCGGCGTTTGTCTTCAGGTTATTAATGAGTTTATGCCAAATGGAGAGATTGTATTGGGCAAAGATGAAGAAATAAAGGTGTACAAGCTCTCAGAGCTTTTGCCAAATGCCTTTATATTTAAGTAAGGTGATTAATTTATGACATGGGACGAACTAATTTATTGGTGTAACAACTGTACAGATTGTGACCTTTGCAAAACAAGACACAATGTAGTTGTCGGCACAGGAGACAGGCACAGCAAAATACTTTTTGTCGGTGAAGGTCCCGGCTATTACGAGGATATGCAAGGAGAACCTTTTGTTGGTGCAGCAGGACAACTCCTTGATAAAATGCTTTCTGCTATTAATCTTGACAGGTCACAGGTATATATTGCAAACATAGTTAAGTGCCGTCCTCCTCAGAACAGAGACCCTCTGCCTGAGGAACAAACGGCCTGTATAAAGTATTTACGCCAGCAATTTAAGCTTATAAGACCTCAAATTATAGTATGTCTTGGCAGAATTGCCGCCAAAGCTATAATTGAACCTGATTTTAAAATTACTCGTGACAGAGGCAAATGGTATAATAAAAAAGGCATAGATATAATAGCTACATATCACCCATCTGCCCTCCTCCGTGACGAAAGCAAAAAACCTGCAGCATGGGAAGACTTTAAACAAATCAGAGATAAATTAAAAGAAAATGAAGAAAACGAAAGGTAAAAACTTATGAACAAAAAATTCCATTCAGGCTTTGTATCATTGATAGGCAGGCCAAATGTAGGTAAATCTACATTAATGAACCTTTTAATCGGTGAAAAAATTTCTATTATTTCAAGTAAACCTCAGACTACAAGAAATAAAATTCAGACTATCTTAACAACAGATAATATGCAGGTTATTTTTGTGGATACCCCCGGTATACACAAAGCTAAATCAAAACTTGGCGATTATATGGTTAAGAGTGCCGAAACATCATTAAACGATGTTGATATAGTTCTCTATCTTGTAGAACCTTATGAAAAAATAAAGGAAAGTGACAAAGCGATACTTGAAAGACTTCAGAAAGTGGAAACACCTGTATTTCTTGTTATAAATAAAATTGATACTATTGAAAAGCCTGAACTTCTAAAGGTTATTGAAAGCTATAGCAAGGAGTATAACTTTGCCGAAATAATTCCTCTTTCAGCCCTTAAAGGCAAAAATCAGGAAACACTTCTTGAAAATATTGAGAAATATTTGCCTGAAGGTCCAAAATATTTTCCTGAAGATATGATTACAGACCAGCCTGAAAAACAAATTGTATCAGAAATAATAAGAGAAAAAGCTCTTTATCTTTTACAAGATGAAATTCCCCACGGAATTGCCGTTGAAATAACCTCTATGAAACACAGGAAAGATAAGGATATTATGGATATAGATGCAATTATTTATTGTGAGCGTGACAGTCATAAAGGTATTATAATAGGCAAGCAAGGCAGTATGCTCAAAAAAATTGGTTCAAACGCCCGACGTGATATTCAGCGTTTTTTAGGCAGTCAGATTAATTTACAAATATGGATTAAAGTAAAAAAGGATTGGAGAGACAGCGACTTTCTTTTAAAGAATTTTGGCTATGACTCTAAAAATATTTAACAAAAGATAAGTTACACCTTTTGTATTATGAATTATTTTACAGCATAACAAACCGTCAATTACAAAAACTAATATCACAAGGAGGAATTCACATGAATGATTTCTTTTGGTATATGTTTGAAAAAAGCGGCAACATTGACTATTATTTAGCTTATAAAAAATCAGGTCCATTGGGAGATAACGCAAATGAGTTCAGAGAAAATACGAGGAATAATAATACGTGAAAATTTTTCGGGAGAATCAGATAAATTTCTGACTATATTTGCAAAGGACATAGGCAAAATTTCAGTTTTTGCCAGAGGAGCAAGAAATACAAAAAGCAAATTTCTTGCTTCCTCTTCCCTTTTTACTTATGCTGATTTTATAATACGTACAGCAACAAAAACACCGACTTTAATTTCTGCTGATGTTATAGAAAGTTTTTATAACTTACGCAGCGACTTATCCTCGGCTTCTTTTGCTTCTTATTTTGCTGAATTTATAGATAAGTCAATTATTGATAATGTTGCAGATAATAACGCTCTTTTACTTCTTTTAAAATCACTTCAGAAACTTTCGCACAATACTTCTGATACAAGATACATAGGCTGTGTATTTCAGCTGCGTCTTTTGGACATTTTGGGCTATAGACCTGATATAGAGGAACTTAAACAATACCCGTTAAGCGAAATATCAGTTTCAGCAATTGAGTATATATTATCACAGAATATAAATACAGCCTTTTCTGTTATTCTTGACAAAAACTACATAACAGAAATAGAATTTTTTCTTGAAAAATATATTGCATATCACATTGATATAAAATTTAACAGCTATAAAATTATAAAGAATTTGCTATTGACAAATCAAAATTAAGTGCTATACTGTATTCATAAGTAAAAATTAATATGTAATGTAATAATTTTAATATTATTACAATCTTCAGGGATTTGTGAAATTCAATACCGGCGGTAAAGCCCGCGAGCCTTTATGGCATGATTCGGTGTAACTCCGAAGCCGACAGTAAAGTCTGGATGTGAGAAGATTATTTGTTATGTCTATTACCCTGAGTTTATTAAACTCAGGCTTTTTTATTTAACAATAGATTTATTTTATTACCAAAATCCCTGTATTTAAAATACAGGGATTTTTTGTTTTAAGGAAGTGATTATATTGAATTTTATGGAACGTGCCATTGAGCTTGCATTGCTTGGAGCAGGCTATGTATCCCCCAACCCTATGGTAGGTGCTGTAATAGTTAAAAACAACAATATCATAGGTGAAGGTTATCATCAAAAGTACGGTTCTTCCCATGCCGAAGTAAATGCTTTTTTAAATGCAAAAGAAGATACTGCAGGTGCAGAAATGTATGTTACTCTTGAACCATGCAGTCACTACGGACACACTCCCCCCTGTGCCAAAGCAATTATTGAACACAAAATAAAAAAAATTTATATAGGCTCTCTTGACCCAAATCCCTTAGTCTCAGGCAAAGGCATACAAATGCTAAAAAATGCCGGAATAGAAGTTGAAACAGGTATTATGGAAAAAGAATGCAATGCAATTAACCCGATTTTCTTTAAATATATTAAAACAGGCTTACCTTATGTTGTTTTTAAAACAGCAATGACTTTAGACGGCAAAATTTCCGCTTATTCAGGTGATTCAAAATGGATTACAAACGAACACTCAAGACAATTGGTTCAAAAGCTCAGACATCAGCTTAAAGGTATAATGGTCGGTATCAATACAGTGATTAAAGACAATCCAAGTCTTACCTGTCGTCTTGAAAGCGGTATGAGCCCTGTTAAAATTATTGTTGATTCCAACTTAAAAATACCCCTTAATTCTAAGATACTTGATATATCAAAAAGTCATTGTATTATTGCTGCTGCATCAAATTCAAATCCACAGAAAAAAGCTCTGCTTACTGCAATGGGAATAGAAATTATTGAAACCACTTCCAATGACGGTTATGTCAATTTAAAAGAATTGATGGCAGAACTGGCTAAAAGAAAAATTGACAGTATACTTTTGGAAGGCGGAGGCACTCTTAATTTTTCAATGCTCTCAAATAATTTAGTTGACAAGGCATTATTTTTTATAGCCCCAAAAATAATAGGAGGTGCAAATTCTGTGACACCTGTAGAAGGCAAAGGAATATCTGTTATGAATGAAGCAATAAAACTAAAAAATATTCAGTTTAAAACAATTGAAGATGACATTTTAATATACGGAGATTTGAGGTGATATTTTGTTTACAGGAATAATTGAAGAAATAGGAACTGTTTTAACCCCCTCTGCCCCGTTACAGATAAAAGTACACAAGATAACAGAGGATATACATTTAGGTGACAGCATAGCAGTAAACGGAGTGTGTCTTACAGTTACTTCATTTACAAATGATACAATTACCCTTGATGTTATGAATGAAACATACAGAAGAACTAATCTGCACAGTCTGAAGACAAAGGATAAAGTAAATATTGAACGTGCAATGCAATCACAGGGACGTTTTGGCGGTCACATAGTCAGCGGTCACATAGACGGAACTGGAATTCTTTCTGATATATCTGATGATGGCATAGCAAAATGGCTTACAATTTCAGCCGACAGCAACATACTTAAATATATTGTTATGAAGGGCTCTGTTGCACTTGACGGTGTAAGTCTTACTGTAGCTGACCTTAACAGCAATTTTTTTAAAGTATCTGTTATACCACACACACAATTGCAGACAACACTGCTTACAAAACCATTAGGTTCAAAAATAAATATAGAAACAGATATTATAGCAAAATATATTGAAAAATTTACAACCCCACAAAATAAAAGCAAAATTACACTTGATTTTCTTTCTCAAAACGGTTTTTAGGAGGTAATATTATGTTTGTATTTAGCACAATTGACGAAGCCCTTGAAGATATTAAAAAAGGTAAAATTATAATGGTAGTTGATGATGAAGACAGGGAAAACGAAGGAGATCTAGTAATGTCCGCTGAAAT
Organism: uncultured Eubacteriales bacterium; assembly: GCA_905201505.1. GTDB lineage: Bacteria > Bacillota > Clostridia > Lachnospirales > CAG-274 > Gallispira. The sequence continues at coordinate 32,126 of CAJKOJ010000016.1, forward strand.
GGTCACTACAGAAACAATAAACTTTATGGCAACCTATGCAAAGGGGCTAATTTGTCTGCCCTCTGATAAAACTATTATAGAAAAACTTTCACTGCCCCAAATGGTAGACAATAATACTGATAACCACTGTACAGCTTTTACTGTGTCAATTGACCATATAGATACCTCCACAGGTATTTCTGCAGAAGAGCGTGCTTACACCGTAAGGAAATTTGTAGATGAGAGTTCTGCTGCTAATGATTTCAGACGACCCGGTCATATGTTCCCTCTCCTTGCAAAATCAGGCGGTGTTCTTGAAAGAAATGGTCATACAGAAGCAACAGTTGACCTTATGAAACTGGCAGGCTTAAAACCGGCAGGTATATGCTGTGAAATTATGAAAGACGACGGCACAATGGCAAGACTTCCCGATCTAATTGAATTCAGTAAAAAGCATAATATTAAACTCATATCAATTGCTGATTTAATTGAGTATATTAAGGCAAAAAAATCTTTCCTTTACAGAAAAGTGTCAACAAAACTTATAACAAAATATGGTGAATTCAACATAAACGGCTACGTTGATGAAACTGGCAGAGAACATCTTGCTCTATATATGGGTAATATATCAGACGGAGAACCTGTTCTTTGCAGAGTACATTCAGAGTGCCTTACAGGTGACGCCTTAGGCTCAGTAAAATGTGACTGTGGTCAGCAGTATGAAGAAGCTATGAAAAGAATAGGAAATGAAGGAAGAGGTGTACTGATCTATATGCGTCAGGAAGGCAGAGGCATCGGACTTATAAACAAACTTAAAGCTTATGAGCTTCAAAGGCAGGGAATGGATACTGTTGAAGCAAATTTAGCCTTAGGATTCCCAGAGGATATACGCAGTTACAATAAAGCAGCAGATATTTTAAAAGATTTAGGTATAAGCAAAATAAAACTTATGACTAATAACCCCGATAAAATAAATAAACTTACAAACTTAGGCATTGAAGTATCAGAAAGAGTTCCTATTGTTGTAAATCATAGCCGCTGTGCAGATTTTTATATGCACACAAAACAGGAAAAAATGGGTCACTTATTAAACTTAAAATAAATGGAGGTAGTAAAAATGAAAAAATACGAAGGTAATTTAACAGCAAAGGGAAAAAAATTTGCAATAGTTGCATCAAGATTTAACGAATTTATAGTAAATAAGCTTGTAAGCGGTGCTGAAGATGCTTTTATAAGACACGGTGTCAGCAATGATGACATAAGCCTTGTATGGGTTCCCGGTGCTTTTGAAATTCCTTTAACTGCACAGAAACTTGCTAAAAGTGGCAAATATGATGCCGTAGTGTGCCTTGGAACTGTTATAAGAGGAGCAACAAGCCATTATGACTATGTCTGCAATGAGGTTTCAAAAGGCATTGCAAGCGTAGGCTTAAATACAAGTATTCCTGTAATTTTTGGCATTGTAACAACAGAAAATATTGAGCAGGCTATAGAACGTGCAGGAACAAAAGCAGGCAACAAAGGCTTTGATGCTGCTGTTTCAGCTATTGAAATGGTAAATTTATTTGATATCATTTAATTTAAATTACAACAAAACTGCTTATATGATTTAAGGATTTTATTCCGTAACATTTTTAACTTCTTTCATATAATATATTAATAT
>CAJKOJ010000017.1 GCA_905201505.1 uncultured Eubacteriales bacterium
TCATCTGCACATTGTTTTAGATATTTAACCTGTCTACTTGACAGGGGGCATATCATATTTATATACCGTCGGCTTTTATTTTGCAAAAAAATCAGCATACCCATTTAACAACAGGTATGCCGTTTTTTTATTTATTACTTATTTAATTATGCACCCATAGGTTTAATAACCTTTTTATACATATACCTGAATGAAAATACACAAAGAGTGATTGAAAGTGCCTCTGCAATAAGGAATGCAAACCATACTAAACTAACCCTCTCAGTAAGAGATAAAAGGAATGCAACAGGCACAAGTACCACCAGCTGTCTTAAGAAAGATACTATCATTGAGAGCATACCGTTTCCAAGAGCCTGGAAAACTGACAAACTTATTATACAAAAGCTTGCCACTGGGAAGCTCAAACTTATAATTCTTAATGCCGGAATACCCATTGTCAGTATATGTTCAAAATTGCTTTCATTTGCAAAGAGCATAAGCAGCTTATCAGGTACGCTCTGGAATACAACAGCACCTACTGTCAGCAGTACAAATGCGTAACAAACGCTTAATTTCACAGTCTTAATAAGCCTGTCCTTATTTTTTGCTCCAAGACAAAACGCTACTATTGGAACCATACCGTTGTTAAGACCAAACACAGGCATAAATATAAAGCTTTGCAGTTTAAAATAAATACCAAATATTGCAATTGCATTATCCCTTGCCTCTGTCAGACTTAATGCCGTATCAATAATATTCATATGAGAAAAAATTGTGTTTACACCAAGCACCATTACAGAGCCTATTGACTGCATTATAATAGACGGAACACCAATGTAAAGTATTTTCCCCATAGTATGTCCGCTGGGCTTAAAGCCTTTTATCTTATTCAAATGTATTTCCTTATTAAACTTTACATTAAATAATACCGCCATACCGCCTGCGGCACACTGACCGATTACAGTAGCAAGAGCGGCACCTGCCATTCCCATTCTTGGAGCACCCAACAAACCAAATATTAAAATTGGGTCCAATATAAGATTAATAACTGCACCTGTCATCTGTGTGTACATTGAAAATATGGTTTTTCCGGTTGACTGCAGCATTCTTTCAAAGCAGAACTGTGCAAACATACCAATACTCATACAACATACAATCTTTAAATAAATTGTGCCCTCTTCAAATATCTCCTGTGAACTGGCCTGAGCTCTCATAAAAGGCTCAGCAGCAAAAAGACCTACAACAAGAAAAACAACATAACAAGCGGCATACAAAACTATACCGTTAAGGGCTGTTCTGTTTACACCTTCCTGGTCCTTAGCACCCAGATACCTTGACAAGATAGCATTCATACCAACACCTATTCCCGAGCCTCCTGCAATCATCAAAGTCTGAAGAGGAAACACAAGAGAAATTGCAGTCATACAAGAAGCACTGTATTTAGCCACAAAAATGCTGTCTACTATATTGTATAAAGCCTGCACAAGCATTGAAATCATCATAGGCAATGCCATAGATATAAGCAGCTTATTTACAGGCATTGAAGCCATTTTATTTTCCTTCATAGCAGCCTCCATCAGCTTTCACCTCCAAACAAAGCACAAACCATAGCTGCAAGCATATTAACTGTGTTTTCTATTCCCACAGAACTGTCAATCATCATATGATAATTGCACCTTTCTCCCCATTTTTTCGGAGTAAAGTAGTTGTAATAGTCTGCCCTTTTTTTATCCATTTTCTTAACATAGCTTTCATAGTTATTTGCTATATCGTGATAAAGAGATTTGGTTCTCTCTATTCTCGCCTCCATAGGTGCATATATAAATATGTTAAACAAATTCTTGTAGTCTCTCAAAACATAATCTGCACATCTGCTTACAATTACGCAGGATTCTTTTTCAGCCAGCTCTTTTATAACTCTTGACTGAGCCAAAAATATCTCATCATTTAAAGGAATGGCTTGAGTTGACATAAAAGCATTATATAAAAAGCTGGAGGTTTTTGTACCGTCAAGCTTTGATACAGCCTCAATACTCAGTCCGCTTTCTTTTGAAATAAGCTCAATTATTTCATCATCATAAAATTTTATTCCCAGCCTCTCAGCGACAGCCTGACCTATAACCCGTCCGCCTGAGCCGTATTCTCTTCCTATAGTAATTACAAATTTATTATCCATTTTACTTCCTCCTAAGTTCTATCAACAACTTCAGCTATCTTAAACAAAACTTTGTAAAAAATTTCAAGATCATCTTCTGATATTTCAGCCAAAAGCTTTTTTTCAAAATTTCTGATAAGCCTTGTAGCTTCTTCAACCATTTTTTCTCCATCAGCAGTTGTTGATATTTTTTTAAGCCGTGCATCATGCGAAACAGAGCTTCTTACAATATACCCCTTTTCCTCAAGATGAGACAGTATGGCAGAAACGCTTGAACGTCTTATTCCAAATTCTTCTTCAATATCTCTTTGGAACACATCTTTGCCGCTGTTTTTAATCATATAAAGCATAACGGCAAACTGTGAATGGGTAAGACTGCATTGATTTACAATCTGATCTATCCTTCTGCATAATTTATTTGATACCAGGTGAAGCTCTTTTCCTATTTTTCTTTCCATATAAGTACTCCCTTAAAATGTTAGCCAGCTAACATTTTAACAGCAATAAGACTTTTTGTCAATAACTTTAAATAAAATAAAAAATACATCTGTTAAATTTTCCTAAAATGTGATATACTGTTTTAAATCAGATAAATACTATAATGCAGTGTTTTGAAAATTACTGCTTTACAATTGATTATGAGGTGACAAAAATGCAGAAATGGAAAGAAAATATACGTGCAATTGAACCCTATGTACCCGGTGAACAGCCGCAGAATAAAGACGTTATTAAACTTAATACCAACGAAAGTCCCTACAGACCTTCACCTGCAATTGACAAGGCTATTGCAGATTATAATAAAAGTGATTTAAGACTTTACCCAAGTTTTGTATGCAGTGACTTAAAGTCAGCTTTAATGGAAAACTACCCTGTTAAAGAAAATGAGATTTTTTTAGGCAATGGCTCAGATGAAGTACTTGCTCTTTGCTTTATGACCTTTTTTAATTCACAAAAACCTGTGCTTTTCCCTGACATAACTTATTCATTTTATGACGTGTGGTGCAGTCTTTACAATATACCATATAAAAAAATACCTCTTGATGACAATTTCCGTATTGTAAAAGAGGATTACAATATAGAAAACGGAGGTATTGTAATAGCAAACCCCAATGCCCCCACTTCAATATATATGGAGCTTGACGCCATTGAAAACATTATAAAAAACAACCGTGATTCAATTGTAATAATAGATGAAGCTTACATAGACTTCGGCGGCAAAAGTGCTGTCAGCCTTATACACAAGTATGATAATCTTGCCGTAGTACAGACTTATTCAAAGTCAAGAGCACTTGCAGGCATAAGAGTTGGCTATGCTATGGCAAACAGCGAACTTATTAATGCTCTTGAAGCAGTTAAAAACAGCTTTAACAGCTATACCCTTAACTCTCTTTCACAAGTAATTGCAGCTGCTTCTGCAAGAGACAAGAACTATTTTAATGAGTGTGTTAAAAATATTATTGACACAAGAAAATGGACAGTTAATGAACTTTCAAAACTGGGTTTTAAAACACTTCCAAGTAAAGCAAACTTTATATTTACAACTAATCCTGAAATAAGTGCAGAAAAACTTTTTAACTTTTTAAAAAGCAAAAATATTTTTGTCAGATATTTTAGTAAGCCAAGAATAAGTGAATATTTAAGAATAACAATCGGTACACCGGAACAAATGGAAGCATTGGTAAAATCAATACAGGAGATATGTAAATGAAAAAACTAATACTTACACTTATTATTTGCGTACTTTTTACACTGCCTGTATACGCCAATAACAGAAGTACTGCTGAGCTCTTTTATTCTGGAGAAAAGGTTGGTTTTATGGATTTGTTCTATGAAACTGCGGGAAAAAGCAATGAAATAAGTTTTTTCAGTAACTCCCCCGCAAAGTCAGAGCTTTATTATGACCAGCTTACAGACTGTGAAAAAAATATATACAATTACATTGAAACAAATATTAACTCTACAATGAACGGAACGGAAAGTTTACAGCTGGATTTTAATTTCTATATTGATGCAGGTCTTTCAAATGATCAATTTTTGGCTGCTGCCGTAAGCAAGTTTGAAAGTGAGAACAATATTGATTTGGTAACTGCCGTAACAAGACCGACCTATGCCCTTTTATATCTTGATAAACCCGAATACTTTTGGATTGACCTTAACAAACAGGCAATTCAATATTGGGCAAGATACAATCGCAGCAGCGGTTATACTACATTCAGCATTGAATTCAGTTTAAAAAGCAATTATACAAATTACTATCCGAACTGCTATACAAGCTCAGAACAAGTAATTACAGATTATAACAATATGCTTGATATAGCTTATGAAATTGTTTCAAACATTCCAAAAGACAGTACAGACTGGGGAAAAGTAAATTATTTTACAAATTGGCTTAATGACAATGCAGATTATAACTACTCTTCAAATGCAACTGCTATGCAGTATCTTCCCACATCAGCTTTTCTCTATGGCAGGGATACTGTCAACGCTCCTGTTTGTGAAGGATTTGCTGAGGCCCTTAAAATACTATGTAACTTATCAGATGTAAAATGTATGTGCGTTGAAGCAATATATGAACTTAACGGTTCAATGACAGGGCACAAATGGAACCTTATTAATATAGACGGCAGCTTTTACCACTGCGACCCTACTTGGTTTGATAATTATAACAACATTAATTCATATAAATTTTTGTTTACAGGCTCAGTAAATATGGCTAAGTATGACACAGGACTTAATCATACAATAGCATATCAGCGGGCTTTTACCGCCCCATATATATCCGAAAGTGACTATCTTTCAGACTTTGGCATAAACAGCTATACTCTGCTTAATACAGACGGAAATAAAACAATAAATAAAGCTGATATTGCCAAACTTTTAAGAATAATAAGCGGCATAGACAAGAATAACGCAAATGATATTAACGGTGACGGCAAAAAGGACATAAACGATGTCATCAAAATGCAGAAACTTATGTTTAAACAGTAAAGCAAAAAGAACAAAGCAAACAAAAAAAGATTAAAATGCTTTCTTGTTGAAAACACAGCTTTTCAACAAGAAAGCTGTGTTTTTGTTTTATTATTATATGTTTTCTTTTTGAAAAGTTATATTTTCAATATAAAAAATGGAAAAGTAAATATAATATTTACTTTTCCATTTTTATATTACAAAAGATTTTTTTACATTAAATTTTCAGGATTTAAACACTTTAATTCATCAAGAACAAACAAACCGTCTTTTCTTATTAAAACATCGTCAAAGTAAATTTCTCCGCCGCCGTATTCTTCTGTCTGAATAAGAACCAAATCCCAATGAATTGCACTTCTGTTGCCATTGTCTGCGTCTTCATAGGCATTACCCGGAGTAAAGTGAATTGAACCCCTTATCTTTTCATCAAAGAGAATATTTTTCATTGCCTTTGTTATATAAGGATTTACACCAATAGCAAATTCACCTACAAATCTTGCTCCCTCATCTGTGTCAAATACCTTATTTACTCTCTCAGTATCATTGGCAGTTGCCTCTACAATTTTGCCGTTTTCAAACTTCAGCTTTACATCAGTATATGTCACACCCTGATATTCAGTAGGAGTATTATAAGCAATTGTGCCGTTTACACTGTCCTTTACAGGTGCAGTATATACTTCACCGTCAGGTATATTCATTTCACCTGCACACTTTATTGCAGGTATATCCTTTATACTAAAGCTAATATCTGTATCTTTGCCGACTATTCTCACTTTGTCAGTCTTATTCATAAGATCCACAAGATTATCCATAGCCTTACTCATTTTGCTGTAGTCAAGATTGCACACCTTAAAATAAAAGTCCTCAAAAGCATCAAGACTTGTGCCGGCAGACTGTGCTAAAGAATTGTTAGGGTATCTCAGCACAACCCATTTAGTCTTTAATCTTGTTTCAAGTATAGCATTATCATAGCACTTAGACCATATAGTTTGCTTTTCACCGGGAACATCAGCAAGTTCTGACGTATTGTCATTACAGCCAATACCTATATAAGCGTCAAATAAAGCCATTCTTGCATTGTCAATTTCCTTTATTTCCTCAAACTGTTCTTCACTGCATCCAATTAAAAGCTCTCTCTGAATAATATTGGACTTAATATCCACAAAAGGATATGCTCCTACCTTGTATATTTCTCTTATAAGAGCCTTAACAAGGGGAAAAGCAGAAGTACCGTTACAATTAATAAGTACTCTTTCTCCTTTTTCAACATGACAGCTATAGTTTATAAGATTTTGTGCAAGCTGTTCAAATCTGCTATCCATACTCTATTACCTCTTTCCATTGTTTTAAAATAGTTTAACCGATTTATTAAATATAATTCTTAATTTTAGCTTTATTTAATGCACAGCCAAGTACAATAAATATTATTAAGCTTCCTCCTGCCTGAATACAGTTTGAAACAACAGAGCCTGCTGCAGCACCTGCACCGTACATAATTACTTCGCATATAAAATAGCCTGCAACCATCCAAACTAGACCGGTAACAGCAGCAGCTATTTTTCTAATTTTAAAGAAACCGTCAACGCTGCCTGCTATCTGTGCTACCATAAGACCTTCAATACCTTTTACAAAAAGGGTAACAGGCACATAATTAGTATAACCTAACAAAAGGTCAGCCAGGGCAGAACCTATACCGCCTGCTGCAAGTCCGTAAGGACCCCCGAAGAATACTGCAGCAATAAGTATAATACTGTCACCTACATTAATATAACCGCTCGTTGCCGGAATAGGTATATGTATACACATTGTTGCAACACAAGTCAGTGCAATAAGCAAACCCATAATACATAATTTTTTAGCATTCATTTTCTTATCCTCCTTAAAAAAACTGTTTACATTTTATCACATTTATATGTAAATTTCAACCAATATCCAAATAAAAACGCCTGTGCAAAAAATTATTGCCGAACAAGCACAGTTATTTTTTACATACAAAATTGAAATCCTTATATTAAAAATAAAACAGCTTTCAAGAAACAAGAAAAATCTTTAATAACTTATGTCCATAAATTTGCCTGTTTTTATTATTTAATTTCTATCTTTAATTTTTTGTCTCAGCCAATCACACATAAAGTCTGATTGCTCATCTGTATGAAACCAATGCTCCCCATTCTTCATTATAGTAATGCCACAGTTAAATTTATCAGCAAATTGTTTTACTGTATCATAGTCAATAAGCGTATATTCTCCCCATACAAAATATTTGTATAAATATTCCATTTCTCAATAGGGTGATTTTGCACATATTCCCAATAGTCCCAAGAAAGCGTTTGACCAAAGGAAGTTTTGATGAAACGCTCCTGCTTCAATTGAGCCTTAGAAACATTTGCCCGGCTCATCATTTTTAATATGAGCAGCTTCATATCAATAACAGGGGAAACAAACAGACATTGGTTTAATTCTTTATTGCCAAAACTCAGCATACTAAACCATACACCTATACTGTTTGCAAATAAGGAAATTTGTCTCCAATGATTTTTGGCAAACTCCATAACTGATTTTAATTCCGTCACAATATGCCATGGGTCAAAAGAAATTGCTTCTCTTCTCTCCCCGTGTTCATGTAAGTCCACACTTAAAACCTGATAGCCATATTTGCAGATAACTTTTGCAATATTATATGCTTCTTCCTTATTTCCTCCCTGACCATGAATATATAAATAAAGATTTTCCGATGGTTCTCCCCAAAGGACTGCAGGTATAATATTAATTTTAAATTTTTTCTTTGTAATACTCATTTTCAAACACCTTAATATTCTAATTCTTCTATATGACCTGATTTGATTGCCTGAATGTTATCTTTAATTTTTTCTTCCGTCCAGTCCCACCATTTTAATCTGAGCAGCTTAACGATTGTCTCATCGTCAAACCGTTTTCTTATAAACTTTGCAGGAACACCGCCGACAACAGTATAAGGTGGAACATCTTTTGTGACAACGGCACGAGCACCTATAATTGCACCGTCACCAACCTTAACTCCTGATAAAATAACAGCGTCATATCCAATCCACACATCATTTCCGATAACAATATCTCCTTTGTTATCCCAGCTTTGAGTAACATTCTTTTTATCAAGTTCCCATTCTTCAAAAAACAGAGGAAACGGATATGTTGACAGAGAATTTATCCTATGATTTGCACTATTGAAAATAAATTTTGCTTTGCAGGCTATTGAACAAAACTTTCCTATGACGAGTTTATCATGATTTATGGGATATTGATACAATACATTATTCTGCTCAAATTTTATGGGGTCGTTTTCAAAATCATTATACATTGTATAATTACCGACTTCTATATTGGAACGTGTAATCACATTTTTGAGATAAACAGTTTGTATATCACCTGTCCTTGGATAGACAATTTTTGAATCAGCCATTTTATAATCCTCCTGCCTGCTAATAGTTATACCATAATTTTACCCACAGCCAAAAGTATTTTCAATACACCAAACAATGCAGATGCAAACAGTATAAAAAAGGAGCTGCCTTTTTAAGACAGCTCTTTAATCATTTCTGATATATTATTTTTCTTATAGTATATACTGAAAGACAATATTTCTCCGCAAGTTTTTCAATGGGAACACCTTTTTTGTATTCCACAGTAATAATTTCATTGCGTTTTTTAAGTTCTTTTCTATAGCCGGACAATTCACCCCAAGATTTATGCTGTTCGTCTTTTGCAGGAATATAGATATACCCTGCCTGAACATATTTTTGCAGTTCCTCAACTAACATACCCGGGAGAATTGCATTTGCATTAACATATTTCATTCAGGCTTCCTCCTTGATTGATAAAGTCAAGCAGCAAAGCCGGCATATTTATTCAGCGACTTAAAGTTACTCCATGCAAGTGTCGCTTATACCGGCTTTGCATGGAGCCAATCTTTGTTTTTCCTTTTCTTATTTATACACATAATAATCACCACCAAAGTGTCCCTTCTCCAATTTCTCAATTAACTAAAAAATTTTTGTTTATATCCCATTACAAAAATAAATATTACAATTAAAGGCAATATGTAGGAAACATAAAATCTTGTAATTTTAGGGAATTTAAGACCTTTTCCCGTATCTGCCTCGTCAATAAACTTATCCCAGCCCCAGCCATATCTTCCGGTACAGAAAATAAGGTACAAAAGGCTTCCTATCGGCAGTATATTGTTAGATACAATAAAATCCTCTAAATCCTGTATATTGCTTCCGCCTCCCAGAGGTGTAAAACCGCTTAATAAATTAAAGCCTAAAACACAAGGCATTGATAATATAAGTATCAGAACTAAGTTGACTGCAACAGATTTTCTTCTTGACCAGCCCCAAAGGTCAATACCAAAGCTTATTATATTCTCAAACACGGCTACAATTGTTGAAAGAGCCGCAAAGGACATAAACATAAAAAACAGCATTCCCCATATACGGCCACCTGCCATTTGGTTGAATATATTAGGCAATGTTACAAACACAAGTCCCGGACCCTCACCCGGGTTTACATCAAATGCAAAACAAGCAGGGAATATAACAAGACCTGCCATAACAGCAACTAATGTATCCAAAAGACATATTCTCACAGATTCGCCTGTCAAAGTAAACTTTTTGTCAATATAGCTTCCGAATATAGCCATTGCACCAATACCCAAACTTAATGTAAAAAAGGCCTGACCCATTGCCGCAAATATTACATTACTTATACCATACTCTGTCATCTTCCCAAAATCAGGTACAAGATAAAATTTAAGACCTTCAGCAGCTCCTTCTAATGTTACACTTCTTATGCACAAAGCTGTAAGTATAAAAAACAGACAAACCATCATTATCTTTGTTATTTTCTCTACACCGTTTCTAAGCCCCCTGCTGCATATAGCAAAGCTCAGCACAACAGTCACTGCCATCCAGAAAGTCATATATCCCGGTCTTAAAAGCATATCCTGAAAAATACTTCCTACTTGTTCAGGAGAAGCATTTACAAATTCTCCCCTTATCATTTTTACTACATAAGCAAGCATCCAGCCGCCTACAGTAGTATAAAACATCATGAGTAAATAATTGCCTGCCATCGCTACATAACCTGTATATTTCCATTTGCTGCCCTTATGTGTAAGTACTTCAAAGCTCGCAGCCGCTGATTTTTTACTTGCACGTCCTACTGAAAACTCCATAACCATTATAGGAAGCCCCAGCATAATTAAAAAAACCAGGTAAATTAAAACGAAAGCAGCTCCTCCGTATTTACCTGTAATATAGGGAAATCTCCAGACATTTCCCAAACCGACCGCACAGCCTGCCGAAATTAAAATAAAACCTAATCTTGATGAAAAACTTTCTCTCTTTCCCATTTTTCTTCTCCATTTGTTTTTTTATTCATTATATCATATAAAAATTAAAATTTCAACATATCATATTTACAACATAAATATTATCCTGTATTCAAACTTGTAAACAAAAAAGTACATTAGCCTGTAAACTAATGTACTTTTAGTTATTTTGTTTATTCAAATTTTGAAGAAAGTTCTGAGCCCATTTTAACAGCAATATCATGTATTCTGTTTTTACATTCGCCTATTCTTTTATTCAGGTCATCACTTTCTCCTTTCAATTCCATTTCTTCTTTTAAAGCAGCAAGATTTGTTCCGTCTTTTATAAGCGTCATATAATCTTCTTGACTTATTTCACCCTTATCCACATTTTGAGATGCCTCATTCTGCAGCAATGTATAATCATCAATAAGCTGTGTCATATCATTGCTCAGCGGCTTAGGTTCTTCAGTTTTTTCAGAAACACTTACATTCTCACTTTTACTTTCAACAGTCACATTTTCACCATTTACACTTACAAGTGAATCTACAACATCATTTGGTGCAGCACACTGTGACGCCATTACAGTAATATTATTTTTTATTAAATCAAGCTCTGACTTTATTTCCTCAGTATCCTCAGGGTTGTTTATAATTTGGTCAAGTCTTTCACATATTGACTTATACTCATCCATTCTCGCCTGATCAACATATCCCTTGTTAAGCCCGTCCTCCATATATTCACTTAACTTATCTGCAGAAGCCTTAATCTCAGATGCGTATGATTTAATATCTGTAATATTTTTATTTTTCTCATTACTCACTGTTTCAGTTGTATTTTCACTCCCCTCAGCACTGTTGTTTTTTTCACAGCCTGTCATAAGAGCCATAACAATTACTCCGGCAAGTATTATACTCAATAATTTCTTCATACTAACCCTCCTAGTCAATAATACCCCTGATTTCACTTAAATCATTGATATTATACTTTCTCATATATTCTTCAATTCCCTCCACTGTTTCAACAGTTGCACCGGGATTTACAAAATTAGCTGTACCAATAGATATACCTGTTGCACCAGCCATTATAAATTCAATTGCGTCTTCCCAATTTGAAATGCCGCCCATACCAATTACAGGCACATCAACAGCCTTACACACCTGATACACCATTCTTACAGCAACAGGTTTAACAGCAGGACCGCTCATACCGCCAACTTTCCTGTACAGAACCGGCTGCCTTTTGTAAATATCTATCTTCATACCTGTAAGAGTATTTATAAGACTTAATGCGTCGGCACCGCCGCTTACAGCTGCCCTTGCAATTTCAGTTATATCTGTCACATTTGGACTGAGTTTTACAATAAGTGGTTTATCAGCAGCCTTTTTGACCTCTTTTACAACCCTTTCAACCATTACAGGGTCTGTACCAAAGGCCATACCTCCTTCGCTTACATTAGGACAGGATATATTAAGCTCTAATAAATCTACATCTCTGCCCTGAAGCTTTTTAACTACATTAGTGTATTCCTCAATAGAATGTCCGCATACATTTACTATAATCTTTGTATCAAACTGTCTTAAAAAAGGAATATCATTTTCAATAAAATAGTCAACACCCGGGTTTTGCAGTCCCACAGAATTAAGCATACCGCCGTAAACCTCAGCAATTCTCGGTGCAGGATTTCCATTCCACGGCTTGTCTGCAACTCCTTTGACAACAACAGCACCAAGTCTGTTCAAATCAACAAATTCAGAATATTCCCTGCCGCTGCCGAAAGTGCCTGATGCCGTCATAACAGGGTTTTTAAGTTCAACACCGCAAATATTAACCTTTGTATTCATTACCAGCACACCTCCTTACTGTCAAAGACAGGACCGTCCTTACACACCTTTTTATAAGTCCAGCCGTCATTTTCCTTAATCTGCACAACACATCCCACGCAAGCACCTATACCGCAGGCCATTCTCTCCTCCATAGACACCTGACACGCAATATTGTTTTCTTCTGCATATACAGAAAGAAACTTCAGCATAATTTTAGGACCGCAGGAATAAATCATATCACCTTTAATATTCTCAGCTTTTAATAAATCCACAACATTTCCCTTAAAGCCTACAGAGCCATCGTCTGTTGCTACATACACCTTTGCCCCAAGCTTTTCAAATTCTTCTGTAAGGAAAGAACCGCTTCTGAACCCAAGCACAACAACTTTTTCCCCCTTAAGCTGCCTACAGGTTTCAAGAAGAGGAGGCACACCTATACCTCCGCCCACAAGCACAGACTTACCGCTGCCTAAAGTATAACCATTGCCGCAGGGACCTAAAACTCTTATTTCATCTCCTGCCTTTAATTCAGAAAATAACTTAGTGCCCTTTCCCACAATCTGAAATACAAGCCTTAAAGAACCTTCTTCCTTTTCAATTTGGCATATACTTATTGGCCTTGACAAAAGATTAACACCATTATCAGGATAAACTTCAACAAACTGTCCTGCTTTAGCTTCTTTTACAATTTCAGGACATTTTAATTTTAGATCACATATATTATCACTTATAAAATCTATTGACAATACTTTAGCCATTTCTACTGCTTTCATATTATTTCCTCCTAGGTATTGTATGTATTTATTTTATAGCATTTCAAATTATTTTACAAGTATTTATTGAAATTATTAAACAATACTTAATATAAAAATAATCATAAGACAAGTAAATAAACCGCCTGCAATAAAATACGCATATTGTATGTACCATATTTTTTTAAAGTCTCGTCTTTTTATTCTTATACTAACACATTATTTTATTGTTTCAAATATTATTCGACAAATTAATCCATAAATTGATAAAACTTATTTAACGCCAATAACAATCATACACCAGATAAGGTATATTAACAGCAAATAATAGTTTCTCTTGATAGAATACTGGTATATTTTATCAAATTATAAAGGAGAATGAAATTATGTACGATATACTAAAAGAAGAGTTCAGTTACATTATATTCACAAAGAGAATCAACTTAAATTACAGTCAGGAAACTATGGCAGAAAAATGCTGCCTATCTGTCAGACACTACATAGATTTAGAACACGGTTTATATTTACCCTCATTTCAAACTCTTGTAAATATAACAATGAATTTAGGTTTTGATTTTAATAAATTTATTGAATTGATAATAAGTATGGGTTATGAACCTTTAGATAAAGACAACTCTATATAACAATTAAACCAAACTTATTTTGAAAATATCAGATAATAACATAATTGTGACAATAAGCATAACCTTTACTGCTTCATAGCTTAGTCTTTTTTAAAACAGCATATCAATCCTGTAGTTTTTGTGCATAAAAACACCACCAGCTCCAAAGACTGCTCAAAAAAAAATTTTATAAACTGCCCCATTCTACTCCGCCTCTCAGGTTACCTCAACCATACTATCAGCGTGTAGACGGGGCGAATTTTCCAAATCAAATATCCATTATTGTAATTAATTACAATTCAAATGGCTTTCTATTGTTGTCTCAATCAATTTATTGTCTAATGGCAAATTTAATTTATCACATACAACTTCTATAATTTCCGATTTATTAATATTTGTGCAGCTAGCCATAACACTTTTTACTGCACAATCAATGTTTTTTATCATTTCTGCCGCTTCATTGCACTTTTCAGTCATTTGCTTATATGTATAAATTTTATCCCATGCCGGATAACAATATTTAATATTATTTAAACTGCTCAGTTTTTCTAAACTTTTCATACTTTTATCCTTATCTATATAAATGGGTATATCTCCTTTTATGGGAATGCTGTCACCGACAAAAATAGCATCATTAATTCTATATGACACTTCATCAGCCGAATGTCCCGGTGTACCGATTACATTTACAGAGATTTCATCATCAAGCTTTATTGTATCTCCGTCTCTGACAATGACATCAACCTTTGCAGATTTTCCAGCAATATTGTAAAAATTAGGTATTGGTCTTTTTCTGTACTGCAAATCTATATTTTCAATCCAAGCCATTTCACCTTCACTTGTATATATTTTACAATTTGTTTTTTCTTTGAAATATGCCGCTGTACCTATATGGTCAGGATGAGTATGTGTTATTAATATTCCCTTAATTTCTGATATTCTTCTGCCTGTTTCAAGTATATATTTTTCAATAATTTTTTCACTTCCGTTTACACCGCTGTCTATAAGATAACAATTTTTGCCCTCTATCAAATACACATAGACATATCTTTTTATATTTTCCGTTACGTTAAAATCAATTTTTATCTGATGTATTTTCATAATAATCCTCCGCAATTACTGCCCGGCTCTCAACATTATTTTCTCTTTTGTGCTTAATAGCCGCATATTCCTCAGAATTTAAGCACTTAAACAACTGTTCTTTATTCCTCCATTCAATTATAATAACTCTGTCAGGATTCCACTTGTCTGACAATGCTGTTACATTCTCACTTCTTATAACATATCTGCCGCCGTATTTTTCAATTATAGGTTTTACCTTTGCAATATAATCATCATAATCTTTTCTGTTCTTTTTATTTTCAATATTAATCGAA
Organism: uncultured Eubacteriales bacterium; assembly: GCA_905201505.1. GTDB lineage: Bacteria > Bacillota > Clostridia > Lachnospirales > CAG-274 > Gallispira. The sequence goes on from CAJKOJ010000017.1 coordinate 15,027, forward strand.
ATTATAAAATAAACCATATATACCTCCCTGCAAGTGTTCACTTGCATTAATATTAAAAAATTAACAGCATTTAATGCCGTTAATTTATACCGTTTATAAAAATTTTAACACTGTCCTCAATATATTGTTCTTTAGTCATATCAGTCAGTTTATTTCCAAATGAGGCAGCCAAAAACACAAACCCAAAATTCATTGAAATAAATGTCATTGCCAAAGCATCAATATTTTTGCATTTAATTTTTCCCTTTTCCCGCATTTCATCAAAGTACTTTATAAGCACATTTTTAAAAGTCTGAGGTATTTTCATTATGCCCCCAGCAGTATACTCGTATAAATCAGGTGTACGCAGTCCTATGGACAATTTAACCATCTCAGGCGTAACCTTCTTCATATACACTGCTGAAAATCCAATTAAATCCTTTTTAAGGTCACCGCAATATGTAAAGTCACTTTCTGAAAGATTTGGATTCCATTTAGGCATCTTCATAGCTTCCAGAACAATATCTTTTTTTGAATTAAATTTGCGGAATACAGTACATTCATTTACACCTGCTCTTGCTGCAATTTCTTTTGTGGTAGTCTGTGAGTATCCCTTTTCAACAATCAGGGTCATTGCTGAATTAATAATTTTAATTTCTGTTCTGTCAGCCATACAATCCTCCTTATGCAAGTATTCACTTGCATAATATCATATTTACCTGTTCTTGTCAATTTATCTTTACTAACCAAATTTTTCACATATCCTATGTAAAAAATCATTCCTAAAACTGTAATTATCAATTCGTAATTGTCAGTGCCGGACATACGCCTGTCATACACCAAAGAGGAGAAGAAAAAAATGCAAATAAGTAAAACACAGTATAAAACTGTTCTATCCCCCAATTTCTTTTTTCAACTCTTCAATTACATTTTTACCATCACCTATACAGGCACTGCACAGTACTCCAAGTCTCATACTTCTTTCAAGGTCCTCAAAGGAATCAGCACCCTCCAAAAGAGCCTTTTTAATATCATCAGTCCATATATTATAACACTCGCACACCAATCTGTTTTTCATATTCTCACCTTTTATTACTCTTCGTCCTCAACATCAAGTATCTCATCGGCCTTGCTGCTGTCCTGCAAAGCCTCAACATTGCTCAGTTTTCTCTTCATAGCTTTTGTCCTTGTAGTCACCAGTTTTTCAAGGTCATCACTTGCCATTTCAAGGTGTTTTTTTGTCTTGTCAAGAGCGTCGGCAAATTTACCAAATTCAGTCTTAACAGCAGCCAGAGTATCCCACACTTCCATACTTCTTTTTTGTATGGCAAGGGTCTTAAATCCCATTTGCAGACTGTTAAGCAGTGCCGCCATAGTACTGGGACCTGCAATATTTACTTTATACTTGACCTGTAATTCTTCAATAAGTCCTCTGTTTACAACTTCTGCATACAACCCCTCAAATGGCAGAAACATAACAGCAAAATTAGTAGTATGAGGCGGTGCTATGTACTTGCTGCTTATATCCTTTGCTTCGCTTTCAATAACCGCAACAAGGGCTTTTACAGCAGTGTTTATATTATCTTTATCTCCGCTGTCATATGCGTCTAAAAGAGCCTGATACCTGTCACCTGGAAATTTGCTGTCAATAGGCAAATATACGGCTTTCTCATCATTACCGGGAAGCCTGATTGCAAATTCAACTCTTTTTCCGCTTCCCGGTACAACTTCGGCATTTTCGTCATACTGCTCAGGCGATAGTATCTCCTGCAAAATAGCACTTAATTGAATTTCACCTAAAATACCTCTTGTTTTAACATTGGATAAAACTTTCTTTAAATCACCTACACCGTTTGCCAGTGTCTGCATTTCTCCAAGTCCCTTGTAAACTTGCTCAAGCCTTTCACTTACCAGTGCAAAAGACTTATTCATTTTATCCTCAAGGGATTTCTGCAGCTTTTCATCAACAACATTTCTCATTTCATCAAGTTTTTTGTTGTTGTCATTTTGTATTGATGTCAGGCTTTTTTCAACAGTGGCCCTTATGTTTTCAAGTTTTTGTTCATTTTCTACAGAAAAAGTCTTAAATCTTTCCTCCTGCTGTGAAAGTGAAGCCGTTACAGTTTCCCTCAGTACAGACTGGCTTGCTGATATACTCCTGTCAATAGACGCAATTTTTTCACCTACCATATCATTAAAAAGCCTTTGATTGCTTAAAAGTCCCTCATTTATTGATTTTACAGTGTTTTCACTGCTTTTATCAACTGTATCTTTAACATCTTTTACGCTTACTCCCTTGTTTTTTAATAAACACATTATCAGAATAAGCATTAAAAAAATTAATATGCCTAATAGTACATTGGTCAGCACAGTTTTTCCTCCTTAACTATTTTTACAATTCTGCTTGTGCCTAGTCTGTCAGCACCAAGCTCAATAAATCTTTCACCGTCAGCAATGGAAGAAATACCTCCGGCGGCTTTTATCTTCACATTTTCTCCCACATTTTCTGCAAAAATTTTAATGTCTTCAAATGTAGCTCCCTGACCGCCGAAACCTGTACTTGTCTTTATATAATCAGCACCTGCCTCTGTTACAATACGGCACATTTTAATTTTTTCCTCCGCAGTAAGCATACAGGTTTCAATAATTACCTTTAGTACTTTATCCCCGCAGGCAGCCTTAATTTCTTTTATTTCATTTAATATAGCAGTATAGTTTTTATCCTTTAAGTCACCTATATTTATAACCATATCAATTTCATCAGCACCGTTTTCAATAGCGTCCTTTGTTTCAAATACCTTTGCAGCTGTAGTTGAATATCCGTTGGGAAATCCAATTACAGTACATATTTTCACCTTATCCTCAACATACCTCTTAGCCCTTTTAACAAAGCTTGCAGGTATGCACACACTTGCAGTTTTGTATTTTATGCCGTCGTCACAAATTTCCTTTATTTCCTCCCATACAGCACTTTGCTTTAAAAGTGTATGGTCTACCTTACTTAATATTTCATTTATATCCATAGTACATTCCTCCGCAATTTTTTATTATTGTAAAATCACTTATAATAACAGTCTAATATTTTTTTCTTCCTTTGTCAATTATATCAGTTAAAATATCACAGGCAGCTTCTATAACTTCCTGGCAGTTATTTTCCTTTTTCAGTTTATAACAGTTAAGGCTTCCAAATCTTTCATTAAATCTCTCTGCCAGCTCCAATCTGTAAAAAGCAACATCATCGCACAATATTCCAATAGCCATTACACAAGCCAGGATAACTCCGCAGCAATTACCCACACCCAGTCCGTTATACAGACCACTGCATGCATCAAAGCAATCCTCTGATATTTTCACATTATACTCTTCCTCACATGCCTTTAATACACATTTTGCACAGTTATACCCATTGTTATAACAGTCCAAAGCTCTCTCTTTTAACATAAAAACCCTCCTCCCACTATTAGTTTATCTTGCAGGAGAAGGGTTTGTTACTAAAGTACAAACTCAAATATTTATTTATACCAATTAAACTGCCTTTAAAAAATATAAAGCATAAAAACCTTTTACTTTACAGGCATTGCATTCTGATCCTTGAGGACAACATCATGGGCACCGCCCTCAACAATACTTGTAGATGACACAAGGGTAATTCTTGCCTTTTCCTGTAATTCAGGAATAGACAAAGCACCGCAGTTGCACATTGTTGAGCGAACTTTTGAAAGTGTGATAGCAAGATTATCATGGAGATAACCTGCATAAGGAACATAAGAATCAACACCTTCTTCAAAAGAAAGCTTGCTTGCTCCTCCCATATCATATCTCTGCCAGTTTCTTGCTCTTGCAGAGCCTTCTCCCCAGTATTCCTTCATATAGTTGCCGTTGACAATAACCTTGTTTGTAGGACTTTCCTCAAACCTTGAGAAATATCTTCCAAGCATACAGAAATCACAGCCCATTGCAAGAGCCAATGTAATGTGATAGTCGTGTACAATACCGCCGTCAGAACAGATAGGAACATAAACACCTGTTTCCTTAAAGTATTCATCTCTTGCAGCTGCAACCTCAATTACAGCAGTGGCCTGACCTCTGCCTATACCCTTTGTTTCTCTAGTTATACATATAGAACCGCCGCCTATACCAATTTTAACAAAGTCAGCACCTGCCTCAGCAAGGAATCTGAAACCTTCTCTGTCAACTACATTGCCTGCACCAATTTTAACACTGTTGCCATAATGCTGTCTTACCCAGTCTATAGTATTCTTCTGCCAAGCTGTAAAGCCCTCTGATGAATCAATACATAAAACATCTGCACCAGCCTCAACAAGAGCCGGAACTCTTTCAGCATAGTCTCTTGTATTAATACCTGCACCTACAATATATCTCTTGTGAGCGTCTAAAAGCTCCATTGTGTTTTCCTTGTGGCTTTCATAGTCTTTTCTGAATACATAAGCAACAAGTCTCTGCTGGTCATCAACAATAGGAAGAGCGTTTAATTTCTTATCCCATATTATATCATTTGCTTCTTTAAGAGTAGTACCCTCTTTAGCATAAATCATATTTTCAATAGGTGTCATAAATTCAGATACCTTAGTTTCAGGATCCATTCTGCTCACTCTGTAGTCTCTGCTTGTTACAATACCAAGGAGCTTGCCTGTAGCAGTACCATCCTCTGTCACAGAAACAGTAGAATGACCTGTCTTTTCCTTTAAAGCAATAATATCAGCAAGTGTCTGGTCAGGTCTTATGTTTGAATCACTCTGAACAAAACCTGCCTTATAGCTTTTAACTCTCTTAACCATTTCAGCCTGCTTTTCAACAGTCTGTGAGCCATAGATAAATGACACACCACCCTCCTTAGCAAGTGCAATAGCCATATTATCATCAGATACTGACTGCATAATTGCCGATACTAAAGGAATATTCATAGTAAGAGGACAATCCTCTTCGCCTTTTCTGTACTTAACTAAAGGTGTAACAAGGCTTGCTTTTGCAGGAATACATTCCTCAGAAGAATAGCCCGGTACAAGTAAATATTCACTGAAAGTATGTGATGGTTCTTTAAAATAGTATGCCATTTTCTCATTCTCCTTTGTCTGAAATTTGATAATTAAAGTTCTGTCAATTAAACAACAAAAACGATTGCTAAGAAATACTTTCACAATCGCTTTTGCAGTTACGTCATCTAAAGGTTACATTTTTCAACATAAACTTATATTAATGAATATGATAACACAATATATTCAATTATGCAAGATATTTTTTACAAAATAAAGCTATGATTTACTTCATTGAATCAACAGAGCCCAAAACCTTTTCAATTTTAAATTCAACTAATTCCTGTACCATATCTCTTGCAGTTCCCAAATATCCTCTTGGGTCAAAAGCCTCAGGCTTTTCAACAAAAGACTTTCTGATACCTGCAGTCATAGCAAGTCTTATATCTGTATCCATATTAATCTTACATACTGCCATACTTGATGCCTTTCTAAGCATTTCAATAGGAATACCGCTGGCACCCTTTATAGATCCGCCGTACTTATTGCACATTTCAATAACAGCAGGGTCAACACTTGACGCACCATGAAGAACAATAGGATAGTTGCTAAAGCCTGCTGCCTCAAGCTTTTCAGTAATTGTAGCAAGTCTGTCAAAGTCAAGCTTTGCTTCACCCTTAAACTTGTAAGCACCGTGGCTGGTACCAATAGCAATAGCAAGAGAATCAACACCTGTTCTTGTTACAAAGTCTACAGCCTGATCAGGGTCAGTATATGTAGCATTTGCAGAATCTACATTTACATCATCTTCAACACCTGCAAGTTTACCAAGTTCAGCCTCAACAACCACACCGTGACTGTGGGCATAGTCAACAACTTCCTTAGTCTTAGCCACATTCTCCTCATAGTCAAAATGTGAACCGTCAAACATAACAGATGTAAAGCCGTTTTCTACACAGAGCTTAACAGTTTCAATATCAGGACCATGGTCAAGATGCAAAGCAACATCAACACCTGTTTCTTCAACAAGGGCCTTTACCATACCCAATAAGCACTGCGGTCCTGCATATTTCAATGCAGACTTTGAGCACTGTAATATAACAGCAGAATTCTTAGCAGCAGCACCTCTTACTACACCTTGTACTATTTCCATATTGTTAATATTAAATGCACCTATTGCATACTTTCCCTCAAATGCTTTTTTAAACATTTCCTTTGTTGTAACTAAAGCCATATTATATTCCTCCTTGTATATAAAATTCGTTATAAATATTATAACATACTTAGAAATTTAAGGCAATAAATTTATAAAGTTTTGTATGCTGTTTTTTCTTAAAATCTGACACATATAAACTTATAAAGCAACTTTCATTTTGCTTCTTAAAAGGTATTTATATAGCATTTCCTTCAAACTGCGTCCTGTAAAGCTCATAATATTTTCCTCTTTTTTCAATAAGTTCACTGTGATTTCCCGTTTCTGCAATTCTTCCTTTATCCATTACAACTATTAGGTCAGCGTCCTGTATTGTAGAAAGCCTGTGAGCAATTATAAGACTTGTCCTGTCTTTCATCAGCTTTACCATAGCGTCTTGTATATGCTTTTCCGTTCTTGTATCAACGCTTGATGTTGCTTCATTTGTTATTCTTGTAACAAGTGACCCTGTGTAAAACTTGTCAGTCTGTTCAAATGAAAACTTCATTACTCTTTTAAATGCAGCTTTTCTTATATCGTTACCCCAGTTCTGACTGAATACATTTGCAACACTCCCGAGAGTACTCCGCTTATGCCCCCCAATATTACTATACCTATCATTTTTATACCCATAGATATTATTAAATAAAGATTTCCCGTACCATTATTAGATAACCCTAACACACCCTCATCAATAATAACTCTCATCATCTGCGGCTGAATTAAGTCCATAACCACTTCTCCAAGCATAAATAACGATGCCATAAGCCCGAATATCCAATATTTCTTCAAAAATTTAAGCAATTTTATACCCCCCTTCTGTGATTGAAAAGTGAACTGTCAAACTTGCTTTCCCAATCAGGAAACAGTTTTTCAAGTATTCTTTTTAAATCCTCCTGTTCCTTTTCGCTAAGGGAAGTAAACAATATTTTCTCCTGCTCACTGTTTATTTTCATATTTTCATCAAGATACTTCATACCTGTATCCGTAATTGTAATATTAATTTTTCTTCTGTCACTTTCATCCTTTTCTTTTACTATAAAACCCTGGTTTTCAAGTTTTTTCACAGTCTCGCTTACAGAGCCCGACTTTAATGTAAGTATCTCCAAAAGTTCCTTTTGAGTAATACTTCCTTTTTCTTTAAGCAGTTTAAGTACTTTAAGCTGACCTCTTTTCCCCCCCTCTTCTGTGGTATAAAAAGTGACCGCATTTTCCCATTATCAAAAGCAATTCTTTGTTGTCCATATTATCATCTCCAAAAAAAGTTTAGGTACCTTGATATTGTAGCAGCTTATACTGCAATTGTTAAGGTACCTAAATAAAAAAAGAGCTGTATGAAAACAGCTCCATAATATATTTTTAATTTTCTTTTTTACTGCCCATTATCAATGCCATAGCAAATACTCCGCATAAAATCAAACTATAATAATTCTCTCCGGTATATCTGTACAATAATATAACTACAGCAGCATTAATAATGAGAAATACACAGCTTACAATCCTGTTTATGTTAAGTCTGTTTATTACAGTAATCAATGCACCAAATACAATTGAAAATACAAGAAATGATATAAGTCTTGGAATAATATTGTAAGTTCTTGATACAACAAAATATATTTTCCTGTCTATAATTTGAAATATTAAAGCAAATACCGTAACTGCAAAACTCCAAACAGTGTATTTTGTATCCATAGCCCTATTCTCCTTTTCACAGTTCCTTTGCCAGTTCAGTAATCAATTCAGCACATCTTTCTATGCCAATAATACCGCTGTCAAGTGCTAAATGATAATTCTGTGCCACACCCCATTTTCTGTCAGTGCAGTACTTGTAATTAATACTTCTCTTTTTATCCTTTTCCTCAAGCCTTTTTAAAGGTGACTTGTCTGTTTCACCATATAATCTTACAATTCTTTCTGCCCTTTTTTCTGCATCTGCGTGTATAAATACGTTTAACACATCTTCTCTGTCTCTCAATATGTAATCGGCACATCTTCCTACAATTACACAGCTGCCCTTTTCGGCAATTTCAAGTATAACCTTTCTTTGTATAGACAATATATAGTCATTGGCAGACATACCGTCAATATTTCTGCCTACAAAGGAATAGGCAAATATACTCTTTGTAGGAGAATATTCTCCCTGTTCCTCGATAAACTTTTTAGCAAATCCTGATTCCTCAGCTACCTTTTCAATCAACTCACTGTCATAAAACTCATACCCAAGTTTTTCAGCAACCATTCTGCCTATAGTTCTGCCGCCGCTTCCAAACTCTCTGCTTATTGTTATAATCTTTTTCATATAAATACCCCCTTTATAGTATTTTCATAATAAAACCCATTTCTTCCCTGTAATTTAATTATAACAAATTTATACATAAAAGTAAATTAATATACATCTGACATTCTTAATTTTATATTTCAGTTTGAAATACAATTACAGTTTCTCTGTTTTCTTATCATATTTAAACTCTTGTAATTTATATAAAAAAATGAGATAATACATTTACATATTAAACTATAAGGAGGCTTCAGCGTGATATATAAAAATATGACAGAAATGATAGGCAGCACACCTCTTATGGAAGCTGTCAATTTAGAAAAGAAGTATAATTTAAAGGCAAAACTGCTTGTAAAACTTGAATGCTTCAATCCTGCCGGAAGTGCAAAGGACAGAGTTGCCCTTTCAATGATACAGGATGCTGAGGAAAAAGGCTTATTAAAACCCGGCTCAGTAATTATTGAACCTACAAGCGGCAACACAGGAATAGGACTTGCAGCTGCTGCTGTTTCAAGAGGATATAAAACCATACTTACAATGCCTGATACAATGAGTGTTGAAAGACAAAATTTACTTAAAGCATTTGGGGCTCAGCTTGTACTTACAGACGGGGCAAAAGGAATGGCAGGAGCAGTAGAAAAAGCAGAAGAACTCTCAAAAGAAATTCCCGATTCATTTCTGGCAGGACAGTTTGTAAATCCTGCAAACCCTTTGGCACATTACAACACAACAGGTCCTGAAATATGGAAAGATACAGATGGAAAAGTGGATATATTTATTGCCACAATAGGCACAGGCGGCACAATAAGCGGAACAGGAAAATTTCTTAAAGAAAAGAATCCCGGCATAAAAGTGTACGGTATTGAACCCGCTTCATCTCCTCTTATTACTAAGGGATATGCTGGACCTCATAAGATACAGGGCATAGGAGCAAATTTTATTCCCGATACATATAATAGTACTGTCTGTGACAATGTATTTACAGTTTCAGACGAAGACGCTTTTTACAGAGGAAAAGAATTTGCACAAACAGAAGGCATACTTGTCGGTATATCCTCAGGTGCCTGCCTCCATACTGCCATTACACTTGCTCAGCAGGAGGAAAACAAAGGCAAAATGATTGTTGCACTTTTAACAGATACAGGCGAGCGTTATTTATCGACACCCATGTTTCAATAAGGAGGTTAAATGAAAAAGTTTTTTTTATTTATATTTACTCTTATATCAAGTCTTATTATCTGCTGTAATGCACTTGCATACAATCCTGCTAATATTGCTGAAAAAATAGGAAACTTTGAACCTGAAATTAAAATTGACAGCAGTGATATAAACAGTGCTTTGTCAGATACATTTGACTATGACCCAAGACTTATATTGTATTTTAAAGGCTACAACGGCACTTATAATTCTTTTTCATCTACTGTAAATATCATATATGATAATCAGGATACCCCTATTAATGATATTTACACAGCAGAAAATAAGGAAGAATTTATAAATCTTATTACACGGGCACTGCTCTACAATAATGACAAAGTTCATATTGTAACAAAAGATATGCCTTCTTCCTCAACTTCTGTCAATGATTTAATTGCAGGTATTTCAGAGAGCTGTCCCATAGCATTTATGGGATACAGAGGCAGCAGTGTGTCTGCTCTTGACAGTAAGATAGGCGGGTACAGCTATTATATAATTGACTTTCAATATGACTTTGATTCAAATACACTCCTGCAAATGAAAAAAGACCTCCAGCAGAAGGCATGTGAAATTATTGCATCAAATGTAGCAAAGAATATGCCGCCTTATATGAAGGTATATATAATTCACAACTATATTGTAAATAACTGCAAATATGCCACAGACTATGAAACAAATAAAAACCCTTATTACTATACAGCATACGGAGCCCTGTTAGACGGCAAAGCCGTATGTGACGGTTATGCTTCAGCCGCAAAAATACTTTTTGACCTTTGCGGAATAGAAAACATAAAGGTTACCGGCACAAGTAAGGGAAACGGTCACGCATGGAATCTTATAAAACTTGACAATGACTATTACCATATTGATACTACGTGGGATGACCCTGTCAGTTATGACGGTCTTGATTATTTAAAATATAATTATTACAACCTGACTGACAATGAAATCTCAATTGACCATGCTTGGAAAACACAGGATTACCCTGATGCCAACGGTACAGCTTACAGCTATAAAAGAACTGTGGAATTAATAAAAAATGACAGCAGTACTTACACAGAGGGGTATACTTCATTTGAATCTGTATTCGGCAAATATCCTCCGTTAACAGGCAGTACTAATCCAAATATCAAGCCTGCTGATATTACAGAAAATATCACAGATAACTATATCAAACCATCTGCAATACTTGATAAAGCAGACATTAACTTAAAAACCACATTTTTTGATATGCTTGATTTCTTTATAATGAGTGTGAATGAAAATCCTGTTTTCTATTTAAAACTTTGCAGTGTTCTTGTTCTTCTTTTGATACTCAAAAGATTATTTCATAAAAGATAGTAAAATCAAAAAGAGGTATCACAGTAAGTTTATTACTGAGATACCTCTTTAATTATCTTCTAAAAGCCGATTTTACTCTTATAAAAGAACTTTTTGCGGTTCTGCTTGACATATGTCCCAGCGTTTTGCTCCACTGTGTAGCAATTTCAAGAGTAGCAGCATATTTATCAGCCAATGTAACAGCGTATGATTCCTTATATTTAGGCATACCCGGATATAAGGGCCACATATGTTTTAAAATAGCGTCAGCTTCTCTGTCTGAAATTTCAGACAATCTTGACGCATTTTTTACCGCCAGTCTTGGGTGGAAAAAAGCGTGGAACTGAGGCACCTTTTTTGTATGCCAGTCATACCAGTATAAGTCGTGCAAAAGACCTGCCCTTGCTGACATACGTGGATCTGCTCCTATTTTCTTAGCAATTTTATAGCTGTAATAGGAAACATTAAGACTGTGCTGAAGTCTGGAAGTTTTGTGATGCTGTTCAAACTTGTCAAGTTTTTTAACTGTATCGGAATTCCATATATCTTCAATATATGATCTGAATTCCAAAACCTCCGGATTTGATAAATCCCTCAAATTTGCCTTTGAACCAATAGCTCTGTTCATTTATTTACATCTCCCCATTCATAATAAACATTATATCATATCTTCCGGTCTGTCTTTGTCCATATCAGGAACATATTTCCTGAAAAGCTTCATAAACATAAGTGAAGTAAGTATTGCATAGAACCCTGCACACAGGACAATGAGCATTCTGTACTTCAGCACTATCATAAACACAGCTACAAACAGCACAGCACAAGTAATTGTAGTCAGCAAATGTCTGTTTGCCATAAATATTGAAGTTCTGATTAATGCACCAAGCTTTAAATCAAAACGTGAGAGTACAGGAAAAACATAGATGGTAAATATCATAAGCTCATACAATATAACATACTGAATTAAATATATAATTATGTTAATAGTTGTATCAGGTACAAATAAGTGAATATTAATATAAAGAATAACACCAACCACACCTAAAATCAAAGTCATCGCAGTTGCTTCTAAAAAATTTTGCTTAAAACTTTTAAAAAAGTCCTTTGTAACATACCCCTCCCGGTCTGAGAGCTGACGTGTAGTTACATAATAAAGGGCAGTTGTTGAAGCACCTATAGTAATAATGGGGATACTACATATAAACCATAACAACGTTAGTATAATCAAATCACAAAGCAATGTACCATATTTATAAAATTTACTGTCAAGTCCGAATATTTTGTCCATACATAAACTCCTTTCACTTAATATAAGTATACAACATTCAAGTCAACATATCAAGATTTCTGAATAGAATTAATATATAATTAATTTTTTGGAGGCAAAAAATGGCAACAGGACGATTACAGGTCGAACTTTTTGACCAAAGCCGGGCAATGCCCGTTATCGGCGGAAGAGTTGTTGTGTCAACTGATGAAGAAGTTCTTTATGATGTTTTCACAGACATTTCCGGTCAGACCATAGAAATGGAACTTGAAGCTCCTCCCCTTGACTATTCTTTAAACGAAGGTGAACCTCAGCCTTTTTCAACTTACAATATAGACATTACAGCAGAAGGTTATATTGACATCAGAATTAACGGTGCTCAGGTTTATGCAGACAGAACAGCACTGCAGCGAGTTTTAATGACGCCGGGTGCGGGGCAGCAGGTTATCAATGTTCCTCCTCCCGTTCTTTGGGGAGATTATCCTGAAAAAGAGCCTGAAGACGAGGTAAAACCAATTCCCGAGGAAACAGGCTTTGTAGTTTTGGACAGAGTTGTAATTCCTGAATTTATAGTTGTAAAAGACGGTGTTCCATCAGGAGGCGGTCCTGTATATTACATTCCCTACAAAGACTATATTAAAAACGTAGCTTCATCAGAAATATATTCAACTTGGTCAGAGGCAGCAATAATAGCAAATATTCTTGCAATACAATCCTTTGTCTTAAACAGAGTATTCACCGAATGGTACAGAGGCAAAGGCTATGATTTTACAATTACTAATTCAACTGAATATGTATATAAACAGTAAAAAACTTTTTTTGATAAATTAATATATCCCTTTATAAATACTTTTAAAATGAATTTTATACATATTTGACTTTTGTGCTGCATATTTTATTTAAAAAAAACGAGGTATTATATGAAACTCTCTTCAAATCTTTATGCTTTATCAACTATTGCTTATCAACTTTCAGGTTGCCTAACAGATGATGAGTTATCTATACTCTCTGCAAATCTTGTTGTCCTCAGTGATATGCTGGCAAATATACTGGCTCACAAATCTGCCTGCAATGATGATTAATATTAAAATGATTTCATATCCTGTTTTTGTTATTTCAGCAAACAAATAGCTTATGAATGTTAATATTATACAAACAAGTTCTATATATACTTTTTTTCTCATAAAGTTTAATAAATTTACCTTGACAACTATTTTCAGGAGGCAGTTTTATGAATAATATTAAATATAGTATACATACAAATCCAAATTTTATTCCTGATGCATACTCAAATTGGTATCCTCCAATTATGGTTACAGAAAAAAATCCGGAGTATGCACAAATCCTTATGCCGGACCTTGCCTCTTCATCCAGCGAAATGACTACTGTACATCAATATTTATATCAATCCTGGACAATTGACAGCAAAGAATATAAAACCATACAACAAGTAATTAAGCGAATAACTACAGTTGAACAGCGTCATTTTACTATAATAGGACAGCTTATTGCTCTCCTTGGAGGTCATCCTCAATGCCGGTCCTCAAAACCCGATTCCTACTGGAAAGGAGATATGGTAGACTATACCTGTGACATACACGAAATTCTGTCAAAGAATGCTCAGTCAGAACAATTGGCAGCTAAAGCATATTTAGAACAGTCAAAAGAAATTAAGGACCCTTATGTATCAAAGATGCTTGCACGTCTGTCTCTAGACGAAGAACTACATTATAGGATATTCAGTGATTTTTTATCTCAAGTTTAGTAAACTTAAAACCTTTAATATTTATAATAAATTTTATATCTGATTTTCGATTATCCGCATAAACACTATATTTTCAAATATTTGGAAGTATAAAGAAACAAACATTTTACCACGAATTTACCATGACTGAAAGAGCCTTAATATGACTATAAAATAATATTAAAAAGACCTCACACTGAACGATGTCTTTTTAATAGCAGTCAATCCTAAGACTAACTGCTTTGTGGGTATTGATATGAAATTGTTAAGCTGTAATTTGCGGAAATTCGTAAATATCTTTCTAATCAACGTATTCACTTCCATAATTGATTATAGATTTGAACAACATCTGTTGTAGAAATATTTTTTCGTGTATTTGCAGGGCTTCCACTTGCAATGGCATCATTCGCCATTTTTTCTATTGAATTAAAGTATTCTGTCTTATTAATGCCATATTCTTGTAAGGTTGGCACTTCACACAAGCGACATAAATCATCAACGGCTTTTATGAAGTTTTCAGTAGCTTGTTTGTGATTTCCTGCGGTATCTGAAACGCCTATTTCTCGTGCAAGTTCAGCAAATTGCGAATATGCGCCGTCTGCAATATATTCTAAGCAGTTTTTTAAAAGCATTGCGTTAGAAAGACCGTGAGGTATATGAAATAATGCACCAATAGGTCGGCTCATTCCGTGGACGATAGTTACTGACGAGTTGCTGAAGCTAACGCCCGCCTCATAAGCAGCAATAGCCATTTGTTCTCTTGCAGATATATCATCGTCGTCTACAAGAACTTTAGGAAGATATGTAAAAATGCGTCTGATTGCTGATATTGCAAATATATCACTTTCTGAAAACGCTTTCTTTGATGTAAACGCTTCAATAGCGTGAGTTAAGGCGTCCAAACCAGTGCACACAGATATACTTCGAGGTGTTTTCGACGAGAAAAGAGGGTCTATAATTGCAAGTGTAGGCATAAGCATATCACCCTTAAGCAACATTTTAACTTGAGTTTTTGTGTCCGTGATGATTGTAAAAGGTGTTGCTTCCGAACCAGTTCCTGCTGTCGATGGAATTTCAACCAACGGAGGAAGATTATTTGGAATTTCTTTCCCCATATAATTTGAAATTGGTGCAGGGTTATTCACAAGAATTCCTATCGCTTTTGCTGCATCCAACTGACTCCCTCCGCCAAAACCGATAATAAAATCGGCATTGTGTTTCCGATATAACGTAATCCCTTTATTGATATCCTCATCTGTCGGCTCATTGGAAATCTCAGAAAATATTGTGACCGATATTCCGTTTTTTTCCAGTATCATTGTCAACGAATTTATATGTCCCTGCCGTATCATAGATTTTCCGGCTACTATGAATGCACTTTTGCCGAGTTTGAATAAAATATCTTCTGCTTCATTCAATGCATTTTCTCCGATAACTGTAGCAATCGGAAGTTTAAGTTTATTTGCCATAATATATTCCTCCCTATATAGTCAAAATTTTTATTTTCTTCATATCCATATTATAACAGTTCTACATATTCACCACAATAAATTTCAGCACACTTTGCCATTTTACTAATCTTTAAAAATACACACTTTTTCTTTCTTCCTCTTGATTACCTACCACAGAAAAGAAAAACCCTGTCAAAAGCCTTGCCACCATTGGTGGTGCTTTGCACTCTTTACTGGGCTTTTTGTTTGCTGTATCTTTCATGCAAGAGGAAAATCAAAGACCTCTGTTCCATTTCGCCTTTAGATAATCTTCATAGTATGCTTCATTAAAGTCTACTTGTGGAGAAGTATTAGGAATGTTGTTTCTGTTATCAATATCCGCAAGTTGACGGAATATCCAGTCATCATAAGGGTCGTGATATTTGTATTCTTTCAGTTGCTCTCTGTATCGATCTAACCCTCGCATTTCCTTATGCACTTTCATCATGAGTTCTATTTTCTGACGCTGTATCAACTGCTTGATTTCCATAAGTTCTTCCAACTCTGTAACCTCATTGGTAATGTAGTTATGAATATATTGTATGAGTTTATATACCTTGTAAAATCTACATTCTTTTCCATCATTAAAAAATTCTTTTCAGACAGATAATCTAAGGAAACATTGAAATCCTGTTCCCGTTTAATAATATCCATGATGTATGGCTCGGTATGGTCAATATACTTCCATTCTCCCGACAACAATTCATTGGGTGTTACTCCCAGCACGTCCATTATCTTTTCCAGCGTATCAAAGGTAGGATAATTCACGCCACGTTCAATCTTGGAAAGGCTCTGCATATTGATACCGATTTTGTCCGCAAGTTCCTGTTGTTTCATTCCTCTGTGTTTTCTTATGGTCTGTATGTTCTCTCCTAAGAAACTGATTTTCTTTTCGTAATGCTCCATGACTTAGTATAAACACTCCTTTCATTGCTTTTCTTGGTATTTATAAGCATATCATACTTAATATATATCTAAAAGTCAACAAAAACTTCTTGACAAGTAATTCTAATGGCGTTATTATCGTATCAGATAGAGTGATTAAGCACGCTAGGGTCAATCACACGCTTGAGTAAGCATAGAAAAGATGTATTTTCATTTTGATAGCATGAATAAGCATAGACTATCAGACCGAAAATAAGGTTTCTGACTGGGGCTGTTCCGTTTAGCCACGAGCCTTACAAGGCTCGTGAGCGTTAAGAACGGATCAGACACAGGAAGAAAGGGAACGCCTTTAGGCGTTCATAAAGGGCGTATATGTAACACCGCCCTGCGTATACATGTCATAGTACCTAGAAACTGTGATAAATAAAGGACAAAACACGATTTTTACCCCGCAAAAAAACGGGGGCATACGAAAGGAGCAATGCACTATAACTACACACAAAAATTTATCCGTTAAGATTGATTACATCAGCATTGTATTTGATACTGCAACCGCTGAAGATGTAATCATGCACATTTTAGGTTTACCGACTGACATTTTCAATGTTTATCCAGCAATGATAAAATTCAAGACTTATCAAGCACGCTGGCAGATTGGAGATATTTATGTATCGGGGGACGCAAGAAAGACAGAGGACAACCCACAGGGGCTAGGCTGTTATCTTGTTATGACTGGCAGAGGTTGTGATGATATTTTCCGTATTCTCGACAGTAGGAATTATACCTTTGGGGATATGTTCCGACGCTGTGAGCGAAGATACGGACTGGATAACTTTCATTTCACAAGACTTGATATTGCCATTGATGATAAGAACGAAAAGCCATTCTTTACCATAGAGCAGATAAAGAAGAAATGCGAAAAAGAGGAATTTATCTCGAATAGTGAGGGCTACCACTTTGATGAAAGCAAGTTTGATGATTTCGACACCGCAAAGACTGTTTATATCGGTGCTGGAAAATCGGGATTGTCCTACCGCTTTTATGACAAGGATAAGGAAGTCTGTTCAAAACATAATAAGACACTTGATGAAGTCGGCAGTTGGAAACGGACAGAAATGCAACTGCGTGATGATAAGGCTCATGCCTTTGCCATGACATTTAAGGACAGACCGCTGGAACTTGGGGAACTGGCTTTCGGGCTATTGGCAAACAACCTACGCTTTGTCGTGCCAAACAGAAATGAAAGTAATAAGAGCAGATGGAAAACGTGTCGGTTTTGGGAACGATTTTTAGGGGCTGTGGAAGTCTTGAAACTGCAAGTACCGAAACTACATAATTCCCTTGAGGAAACACAGCAATGGCTCACAGAGGGTGGCGTGATTTCTGCTGTCAAAAGTTTTTATTTCTTAGAAGAACATGATGCATTAGGTGGACTGGAAAAAGTGGGAACTATGCTTGACAGGGCAAGATACAGCAGTTCCCTTTCCAGTAAATTAACCGCCCACTTACAGAGGATAGACCGCACCGACCTTATCCCCTATATCCAGTATGACACGAAACATGGGAAAGGGGGTATCTGATGAATAACAACGACATTCCCGTATGGGAAAAATACACCCTTACCATTGAAGAAGCGTCAAAGTATTTCCGTATCGGAGAAAACA
>CAJKOJ010000018.1 GCA_905201505.1 uncultured Eubacteriales bacterium
ACCTCCTAAGTAGATTTTGGTTATTTACCTTGTCTACTTAAGAGGTATCATATCAATACCATCGGCTGAAAGTGTTTTTATTAGATTGTTTGTAATAACAGGCAAATCAAACAATGAAAAAGCCCTTTAGAAATATATTATTTAAACAAAGTTTTAAATCTTTCCATAGCGGCAATTGTGTTTTCCTTATTGTTAAAGGCTGTAAGTCTGAAATACTTATCGCCGTTTTTACCAAAGCCTGCACCGGGAGTACCTACTACCTGAATTTCATTGAGCATTTTGTCAAAGAAATCCCAGCTGTTCATACCGAAAGGACACTCAAACCAAATATATGGTGAATTTATACCGCCGTAGTATTTAACTCCCAGCTCGTCCATAGTATCTGATATAATCTTTGCATTTACTCTGTAGGTGTCAATCATTGACTTGGATTCTGCCATACCTTCTACACTGAATACAGAGGCGGCAGCCTTCTGCACAATATACGGAACACCGTTAAATTTAGTAGTTTGTCTTCTGTTCCACATTTTGTTAAGGAGCATTTCAGTGCCATCAGTGGTTTTGAATTTAAGAGTTTTAGGCACTACGGTGTAACCGCATCTTGTACCTGTAAAACCTGCTGTTTTTGAAAGAGAACAGAACTCAATACAGCACTCCTTTGCACCTTCAATTGCAAAGATACTTCTTGGAAGAGTATCATCTGTAATAAAGCTTTCATAAGCTGAATCAAAGAGAATAACTGCATTATTTGCCTTTGCGTAATCAACCCAATCTTTTAACTGTGCTTTGCTGTATACAGCACCTGTAGGGTTATTTGGTGAACAAAGGTATATAATGTCTGCGTGAACGCTTGGATCAGGCATAGCAAGAAAATCATTTTCAGGATTTGCATTCATATAAATAATGTTTCTGCCGTTCATTGTGTTTGTATCAACATATACAGGGTATACAGGGTCAGGAACAAGCACTGTGTTGTCTATGTCAAAAAGGTCTGTAATATTTCCTGTGTCTGACTTTGCACCGTCTGATACAAATATTTCGTCCGCGTCAATTTCAACACCGTTTCTTCCATAGTAGTCCTTAATGGCATTTCTTAAAAAGTCATAACCCTGTTCAGGACCGTATCCCTTGAAAGTTTCGGGAGAAGCCATTTCGTCAACAGCTTCGTGAAGCGTCTTGATAACAAGTTTGCTTAATGGAAGTGTAACATCGCCTATACCAAGTCTTATAACATTCTTATCAGGGTTTTCTGCTATAAAATTATTAACTCTTTTAGCGATTTCTGAAAAAAGATAACTTTCTTTAAGGTTTAAATAATTTTCATTTAATTTTGGCATTTGTCTCTCTCCTTTTCTGTTTTAATTCTCTTTTAAAAGTTTGTTGACAGCTGCAAGTTTAACACAGACACAAAATACATCTATAGCTTTTTTAAGGTCCTCAACTGTAGGGTATGAAGGAGCAATTCTTATATTGCTGTCAACAGGGTCTTTTCCGTAAGGGTAAGAACAGCCTGCATTTGTAAGTATAAGTCCGCATTCTTTTGCAAGCCTTACAGTTTCCTTTGCACAGCCCGGAAGAGTGTCAACGGATATGAAATAACCTCCGTCAGGCTTTGTCCATGTGAGAAGGTCAGTATCTCTGAATTCTTCATTAAGTTTATTCAATACAACATCAAATTTCTCTTTGAGCATTTCTCCGAGCTTTTTCATATGAATCATCATACCCTCGGGAGTTTTAAAGAAATTATATGTTTTGAGCTGGTTTACCTTGTTATAGCCTATTGTCATTATACCAAAGCGTTTTTTTATTTCTTCAATGGCTTTATCGCCTGAAGCAATTAATGCTACACCTGAACCTGGGAAAGTAATCTTTGATGTAGAAAAGAAATAAAGTATTCTGTCATCATTGCCGTATTTTTCAGCAAGTTCAAATACATTTGCAAGCTTTGTTTCTTTGTATACATGATGTATACCATAGGCATTATCCCAAATAATGGTAAAATCTTCTGCCGCTGTTTCCATTTTTACAAGCCTGTCAACAACTTCATCACTGTAGCATATTCCGCTTGGGTTTGAATAGAGAGGAACACAAAGCATACCTTTTATGCTTTCATCCTCTTTTACAAGTTTTTCTACAATGTCCATATCCGGACCGTCGCTGTTCATAGGAATATTAATCATTTCAAAGCCAAATTCCTCGCATATTGCAAAATGTCTGTCATAGCCGGGTACAGGGCACAGAAATTTAACTTTATCAAGTTTTGACCATGGTGTTGAACCTAATTTGCCGAATATGTAATACCTTGCAATTGCATCGTATATTAAATTAAGGGAGGAGTTGCCTCCGATAATAATATTATCTTCTTTAATGCCAAGCAGTTTGGAAAAAAGCTGTCTGCATTCTTTTATACCTGTCAGTATGCCGTAGTTTCTTACATCGTTTCCTTCACAGTTAATATAATTGTTAATAGGTGTTGTAAGTATACCGTTGGACAAATCAAGCTGTGCAGCCGCAGGCTTTCCTCTTGACATATCAAGACTTAAATTGCAAGACTTAAGCTTGTCATATTCAGAAATGAGGTCTTTCTGTGCTTTTATAAGTTCATCTCTGTCTGAATGACTTGATAAAGACATATAATCACTCCTTTATTAAAAACCTATGTTTTTACAACATTAAAATTTTGTTCATATTAATCCCATTATACCTTTTTTACAATATATATGTCAAGTGAATATGCAAGATAAATAAACAAAAATTTCAAAAAAACGTTATTTAAAATTTACAGGGATATTAAAATATACATTTATTTTGCTGTATATAAACATAAATGTATGATTTGCACAAAAAACATATTGTATGTATAAAAGAAATTAAACAAAATATAAAAATTAAGAAAATCTTAAAAAAAATCCTTGCAATTTACAAAATTTGGTTTTATAATTCACTCATACACAACAAAGGCGTTGGAGCAAAAGCTCTGACGCCTTATTTTTTTATATTTTATTTATTAGGAGGGGTTAAAATGACTGAACAGATTTTTAACGCATTTGACACAATATGGCTGTTTTTGGGAGCTGTATTGGTTTTCTGGATGCAGGCAGGCTTCGCAATGGTAGAAACAGGCTTTACCAGAGCAAAAAACGCAGGTAACATTATTATGAAGAATTTAATGGACTTTGCCATTGGCTCTATTGTATTCTGGGTTATTGGTTATGGTATTATGTTCGGCAGTGCCGGCAGCATATTCGGAGGTATTGATTTATTTACTTTGGGAGAATATGACACAGGTTCTGTACCTTTCTGGGTACACTTTATGTTTAACACAGTATTCTGTGCAACGTCTGCAACAATTGTTTCAGGTGCTATGGCTGAAAGAACTAAGTTTTCTTCTTATTTAGTTTATTCTGCTGTAATAAGTGCAATTGTTTATCCTATTGAAGGTCACTGGATATGGGGCGGAGGTTGGCTTTCAACACTGTCAATCGGTTCTTGGAGCGGTTTCCATGATTATGCAGGTTCTACCTGTGTACATATGGTAGGCGGTGTTTCTGCTTTTGTAGGTGCTGCTATTTTGGGACCTCGTATCGGTAAATATGATGAAAATGGAAAGCCTAAGGCTATTCCCGGACACAGCTTAACTCTTGGTGCTTTAGGTGTATTCATTCTATGGATGGCATGGTTTGGGTTTAACTGTGCATCAAGCTATGGAATTTCCACAGATGAACAGATGCTTGACGTTGCCAATGTATTTATGACAACTAACATTGCAACTGCTGTATCAACAACTGCAACTATGATATTTACATGGATTAAGTATGGCAAACCTGATGTTTCAATGACATTAAACGGTTCACTTGCAGGTCTTGTTGCTATAACAGCCGGATGTTCCGCTGTTGATCCGTGGGCTGCTGCTGTTATCGGTCTTGCTGCCGGTATTATTGTTGTATTGGCTGTTGAATTTGTTGATAAAATTCACGTTGATGATCCTGTAGGTGCTGTTGCAGTTCACGGTGTCTGCGGTATGTTCGGTTCATTATGCGTAGGTCTTTTCGGAAGAGACGGCGGCTTGTTCATTACAGGTGACCCAAGCAGATTTTTTGTACAGTTAGTTGGTGTTGTTGCTGTTTGTGCTTTTGTTGCTGTAGTAATGGTAATTTTATTCACAGTTATAAAGGCTGTTATAGGTCTCAGGGTTACTACCGAAGAAGAGGTTATAGGTCTTGACGCCCTTGAACATGGCTTAGTATCAGGTTCTTATGCAGACTTTATGCCTTCAGTTACTGTTACAGGTACTAAAAGTGCAGGTATTACAGGCAATGTACCATTAGACGCAGCTGTTCCTGTACAGGTAGTTACAGATGAAGCTGCTCCTTTTTCTGAAGAAGGCAAAATCAGCAAGATTGAGATTATATGCAAGATGGACAGATTTGAAATACTTAAAAAGAAACTGGAGGATTGCGGTATTACAGGTATGACAGTTGTCAATGTAATGGGCTGCGGTATTCAGAAGGGCAATACAAGATATTATCGTGGTGCTGAGGTGGAAACTAACTTGCTGCCTAAGATTAAGGTTGAAGTTGTTGTTGCCGAGGTTCCTGTGGCTGATGTAATAAATGCAGCTAAGGAGGCCCTTTATACAGGTAATATTGGTGATGGCAAGATATTTGTTTACGGTATTGATTATGTTGTTAAAGTAAGAACAGGTGAAACTAACTTTGCCGCACTTCAAGGGACAGATCAGTTCTGATAATTTATAAAAGCAGAAAAAGTGTTAAGTGTTAAATCCGCTTAACACTTTTTTTGTTAAAAGCATATTTACTTTCACGGACTAAAGTGTTATAATCTTATTATATGCTAAAATAAAATTTTTGAGGTGAAGCAATGATAGATAAAATTGAAAATGCTGATGAAATTAAAGCTTTTTTTGACGCAATACTGACACTGGAAAATCAGGAGGACTGCTGCAAGTTTTTTGAAGATATTTGTACTATTAAAGAAATGCAGTCCATTGCTCAAAGGCTTGCCGTAGCAAAAATGCTTAGAGCAGGTGAAACATATCAGATAATTGTAAATTCTACAGGAGCCTCAACTGCGACTATAAGCAGAGTAAACCGCTGCCTTAATTACGGCGACGGAGGATATAATATTGTATTAAACCGATTGGAGAGTAAGTGATGAGTATACAGGATAAAATAAACAGTTTAAATGATATGCAGAAGCAGGCGGTCCTTACTACGGAGGGACCACTTTTATTGCTGGCAGGTGCGGGCTCAGGAAAGACAAGAGTACTGACACACAGAATTGCATACTTAATTAAAAAAGGTGTAAGACCTTTTAATATTCTTGCAATAACATTTACAAATAAAGCAGCAAGGGAAATGAAAGAAAGAGTTGCAGCAATAACTCCTCAGGGAGACGAGGTGTGGGTAAGCACTTTTCATTCTACTTGTGTAAGACTTTTGAGAAGGGAAATTGACAAAATAGGCTATAACAACAAGTTTTCTATATATGACGCTGACGACAGCGAAAGGCTTATAAGGGATATACTAAAAGAAAATAACATAAGTGATAAGGTTTATCCTGTGAAAATGGTTATGTCACTGATTGGAAGCCAAAAGGACAAAATGGCAGGTCCTTTAGAGTATATGAAAACTGTCGAAAAGGACTTCAGAATGAGAAAAGTTGCAGATATATATGCAATTTATCAAAACAGGCTAAAAGAAAATAATGCTCTTGATTTTGACGACCTTATTTTCAAGACTGTTGAGCTTTTTAAAGAAAGACCCGATGTACTGGAAAAATATCAGGAGAGATTTAAATACATAATGGTAGATGAGTATCAGGATACAAACAGGGCACAATATCAGCTTATAAAAATGCTTGCTTCAAAATACAATAATCTCTGTGTAGTCGGAGATGATGACCAAAGTATATATGGCTGGAGAGGTGCGGATATTAAAAATATTCTGAACTTTGAAAAGGACTTTGAAAATACAAAGGTAATAAAACTTGAACAAAACTACCGTTCTACAGGACTGATACTGGAATCTGCAAATGCCGTTATTAAAAACAATATAACAAGAAAGGCAAAGGCATTATGGACAGACAAAGGTGACGGAGCAAAGCTCAAATTTCATAATGCGGCAGGGGACAGAGAGGAAGCAAAGTATATCTGTGACACAATTGACAAAGGTGTGATTGAGGGCAGGAAGTACAGTGACTTTGCGATACTCTACAGGAATAATGCTCTTTCAAGAGCTATAGAAGAACAGCTTGTAAAAGATAGTATACCATACAGATTGTTTGGCGGCACACGCTTCTATGACAGAAGAGAAATAAGAGATATAATGAGTTATCTGAAAGTAATAAATAACCCTAACGATGACATAGCCATAAAAAGAATTATAAATGTACCTAAGCGTTCTATAGGCGATACAACTGTTGCTAAAATTTCAGAATATGCTTTTGAAAATCACATGAGCTTTTATATGGCACTTTGCGGCTGTGAAGAAGTTGACAGTTTGGCTTCAAGGGCAAAAACTTCCCTTGGAAAATTTGTATCACTTTTAAATGACTTTAATATTGATGCGGAGGAACTTTCTGTACCCGAATTAATAGAAAGAATCATAGATGCAACAGGGTATAAGGCTGAACTTGAGGCAATAAATACTGATGAATCAAAGGGCAGACTTGAAAATATAGGTGAACTTATTAACAAGGCGGCGGAGTTTGAAGAAAACAATGAAGGTGCGGGGCTTTCACAATTCCTTGAAGAAGTTGCACTTGTTGCAGATGTAGACGGCTTTACAGAAGGTGATGATACAGTTGTGCTTATGACCCTGCACTCTTCAAAAGGACTTGAGTTTGATACTGTATTTATTGCAGGATTTGAGGAGAGCATATTTCCCGGATTCAGAGCAATGCAGGACGGAACAGGAGTTGAAATGGAAGAGGAAAGGCGTCTTTGCTATGTTGGTATAACAAGGGCAAGAAAGGAACTCTATCTGACAGCAGCTAAAAACAGAATGCAGCATGGACAGAGAGTTTACAATATGCCTTCAAGATTTTTAAAAGAAATCCCATCTGAGTATATTGAGAGAACAGAAGACGGGTTAATTGTCAAAAAAGCAGAAAGAGGTTTTGAAAAACCTGTATTCAGCAATCCGTCAAAGAAAATGATTAATCCTTATAAAATGCCTGCACCTAAAAACGTAACTCTTGATTTTACAGTAGGGGACAATGTTAAGCACGTTAAATTTGGTATAGGTAAGGTACTGGATATGGCTCCTGCAGGTGCTGACTATGAAATAACTGTGGATTTTACCAATGTTGGTGAGAAAAAACTGATGAGTAAATTTGCAAATCTAAGGAAAATATGATAAACAGGGAAAGGAGATATTGCAGGCACAATGACTTTGTTGCGGTGCCTGATGAGAGTATATGAAAAATATTATTTTAACAGGTATGCCGGGGGCAGGCAAAAGTACAATTGGTGTTGTACTTGCAAAAAGTATTGGCTATAAATTTATAGACTCTGATCTGGTAATACAGGAGGAAGAGGGGAAGCTCCTATATGAGATAATAGCTGAAGCAGGTGATGAGGGCTTCAGGGAAATTGAAAATAATATAAATGCCGCTATTGATGCAGACAAGGCAGTGATAGCAACAGGCGGCAGTGCAGTGTATGGAAAAGAGGCAATGGAGCATTTTAAAGAAACGGGCAAAGTTGTTTACTTAAAGCATTGCTGCAAGGAAATAAAAAAGAGGCTTGGAAATCTTAATAAAAGGGGAGTAACTATAAAAGAGGGGCAGACATTAGAGGACTTATATAATGAAAGAACTCCTTTATACGAAAAGTATGCAGATATTGTAATTGACTGTACAGGAAAGCAAATAAGAGAAATTGTAAATGAAATAAAAATAAGGCTTGATTTTAAATAATAAAAAAGTACTTTACCGCAAAACGGGTAAAGTACTTTTTATGTTTAGAAAAAATACCCTATGCACTATGTATTAAAAAATTTCAGTAAAAACTTCCTATTGTATGGCTAAAAGCAAGTTTAATATGAAAATCAACTATTGAGGATAACTGCCTAACAGTTTTTTAAAAATATTATTTTTCAGGAACGTATTCAAAAATATCCTGCACATTACAGTGGAGAATATTGCAAAGCTTGTTTAAAAGTAAAGTTGAAACTTCCTTGTTTTCTCTTAATCTGTTAATTGTATTTTCACTTATATTATATTTAGTAATTAAAGTGTCTACAGATATATTACTTTTTTCTAATGTTTTCCAAAATGGATCAAAAACTATCATAATATTTCCCTCATTTCTTTTTAAATAAAATTTATAGTTACGGTTATGCTAAAAATGTGTTTTTCTCTCAGTAAGTTATAAATGGTTATATGTTTAATAGCTTTTTTAAAAAAGTAACGTGACAATAACTTAGTATAAATATATTTTACATCATATAAGATGTAAAATCAACCTGTTATATTTGAATTATGTTACCTTAACAAAAAGGAGCGTCAGATATAATGAAACCATATTATGAAATTTTGAGAGATTTAAGAGAAGACTTAGATTTAAAACAAAATTATATTGCAAGTATACTGAATACTACACAGCAAATGTATTCCAAATATGAAAGCGGTCAAACAGAATTGCCGCTCAGACATTTGATTATACTGTGTAAGTTTTACAATGTCAGTGCGGACTATGTGCTAGGGCTTAAAAGTGAAAAACAAAAGCTTAATTAATATAATAAAAAATGAAGAGTATTTCATTATAATATAATTATAACACTTTTATAAAGAAATTTAAAGTGTATTATTGTATAAGCTGTATATTATTTTTGTATACAGCTTACAGCTTTGTCAATTGTTAATCTCTTCCCATTGCTCATAAAGTTCCATTAATTTTTCTTCAAGAACCTGTTTTTCTTCATAGATTTCACGGGAGCGGACAGAATTGGTATAAACCTCTTCTGATGCCAGAAGATTGTCAAGTTCTGAAATTTTATTTTCTGTTTCCGATATGTCATTTTCAAGTTTTTTAATAAGGTTTTCTTTTTTTCTCTGCTGTGCCTGAATTTCTTTTTGCTTTTTCCAGTCAAGTTTTGTTTCTGTTTCTGAAATTGTTTCCTGTGTTTGTGCGGTATTTTCAGTTTCAGCAAGTTTTTCTGTATAATAATCGTAGTTGCCTAAATAAATTGCAGCCTTATCTTTGTTAAGTTCAACTATTTTACTTGCAGTCGAATTAATAAAATATCTGTCGTGTGAAATATATAAAACAGTGCCTTCATAATTTTTAAGTGCTTGTTCAAGTATTTCCTTTGAATTTATATCCAGGTGGTTTGTTGGCTCGTCCAAAATAAGAAAGTTAGCGTTTGAAAGCATAATTTTTGCAAGAGCAACTCTGCCTTTTTCTCCGCCGCTGAGAGTACCTATTGTTTTAAAAACATCATCACCTGTAAATACAAAGGCTGCAAGGACATTTCTTATCTGTGTAATTGTAAGGTCAGGATAAGTGTCTGAAATTTCATCAAAAATTGTTTTGTTAAGATTAAGGTCAGACTGTTCCTGGTCATAATAGCCTATTACTACGTTTGCACCGAGTTTTACACTTCCTTGTACAGGGTTAAGCTTTGAAAGAATAATCCTGAAAAGGGTTGTTTTGCCTATGCCGTTTGGCCCTATAAGTGCAGCTTTTTCACCTTTTTTTATATCGAAGGATATGTTTTCAAAAAGAGGTGTGCTGTCAAATGCCATAGATACATTATCAACGCTTAATACGTCATTCCCGCTTTCCTTTAAGGGTTTAATTGTGAGTTTCATTGTATCGGGAAGGCTTTCTGGTGCCGATATTCTTTCTATTTTTTCAAGTTGTTTTTCTCTGCTTTCTGCACGTTTAATTGATTTTTCCCTGTTAAATTCCCTGAGCTTTTTAATGACTTCTTCTTGTCTTTTTATTTCTTTTTGTTGATTGATGTAGCGGTGATAAGCAATTTCTCTGTCAATTATCTTTTTTTCTGCATAGTAAGAATAATTGCCGAAATATTCCTTTGCTTTTTTATTCTCAAGTTCTATAACTTTACCTGCAACTTTGTCAAGAAAATATCTGTCGTGGGAAATAATAACAACTGCTCCATTATAGCTGCGGAGAAAGTCTTCAAGCCAGCGGAGAGAGTTTATATCAAGGTGATTTGTAGGTTCATCAAGAAGAAGCAAATCAGGAGATTTGAGAAGTATTTTTCCCAGAGCAACTCTTGTTTTTTGTCCGCCTGAAAGTTCATTAATTGTCTGAGCACTTTCTTCATCGCTAAAGCCAAGACCCTTGATTACACCTTTTAAACGGCTTTGATAGCTGTACCCATCAAGTTCTTCCATTTTATGTGAAAGTTCAGAATACTTTGACATAAGATTTTCAAGTTCTTCGCCGCTTTTATGTGACATTTGGGCTTCCATATCTCTTAACTGCTGTTCAATAAGCATAATTGGTTCAAAAACAGTGAGAAGTTCTGCATATATTGTCTTTGTACTGTCAATTTCAAGACTTTGTGAAAAGTATCCCATTGTAGCTGATTTGGGCATTATTACTTCTCCGCTGTCAAGAGACAATTCACCTGTTATTAATTTAAAAAGTGTAGACTTTCCTGCTCCGTTTACACCTACTATAGCTGTTTTTTCTTTTTCTTCTATATGAAATGAAACATTTTCAAGTATAACATCTGTTCCAAAGGATTTTGAAACGTTGTTAAGTGCTAATATCATATTACAACCTCCATTACTGTCAGAAAAAATTGAACAATAAATTCAATTTGATTTCCATTTATATTGTAACAGAAAATTGTGCTAAATAAAAGTAAAAAAGTGAAGATTGACAAAAAAAGAGATTTCTTTTATAATATAAAAAATGAATAAAAAGGTGAATAAATTATGAACAAAATAGAAAATGAAAAAATATCTATTGCTGTTATTAAAAGACTTCCCAGATATTATAGATATTTAGGCGACCTTTTGGAGCATGGAATAACAAGGATTTCTTCAAATGACCTGAGCAGAAGAATGAATGTTACGGCATCTCAGATAAGGCAGGATTTAAATAAATTCGGCTGTTTTGGTCAGAGAGGCTATGGGTATAATGTTGAAATGCTGTATGAAGAAATTAAAAAAATTCTTGGTCTTGATAAAGAATACAGTATGATTATTATTGGTGCAGGTAATATAGGACAAGCTCTTGCAAACTATGGCAACTTTAAAAAGAGGGGCTTTAATTTTATAGGTGCCTTTGATAACAATCCTGATATTATAGGTAAAAAGGCAGGCGATGTCATAATAGAAGATGTTGCTAATTTGGAAGAATTTCTTAAAAATAATAAGGTGGATATTGCTGTACTTTCTATACCTAAAAATAATGCTCCGCAGATTTCTCCTATTTTGGTTGAGAACGGAGTAAGAGGTATATGGAATTTTTCACATATTGATCTTCATACACCTGATAATGTTATCGTTGAAAATGTACATCTGACTGACAGTGTAATGACACTTTCATATAAATTAAGTGAACTTGATGAAAATTAATAAAAAGTCTCTGCTTTAGGGCAGAGATTTTTTTGATATACTAATGTGTTTTATAGCGGAATATATCTATTTGTCTGTGTTAATTTACTTGTAAAATACACTGTACTATGCTATAATATGACTTATCTGAAGGAAATGGGAGCTTGCTCACAATTTCCGAAGATAAGTCACTGAGGCGTAAGCCGAAGTGGTTATATAGCCTTGCGGAGCGAGGCTGTTACGGGAAGCATAACAATCGGAACAAAGTTCCGAAGATATAACAAATAAAAGGAAATGGGAGCTAGCTTACAATTTCAGATTGTCAAAAAAGCTATTTATACGAAAAAAATTGTATTTTTTATACATCTATCTTTCATTTAGCGTCGCAGACTCTAATCCGCAGGTCGAGCTTTGCCCGACTGAGGCTGGTCATATTGCTTTGCAATATTGCTCGCCTATGCAGCCAAAGGACAGGAACTTTTCTGTGAACAAGTCATTTTTTTGGCTTGTTTGCGGAAAACTTGGTAGTTCCTACCTTAGCTAACTGAAAGAAAATTGCACCGAAAGATTTATCGGTCGTACGCAGTACGATTTTCAGCTATGCTGAAAATGCTGATGCTTACATTTCTTTCAAGGCTGTCGACTTTATCGACAGCCTGAAATGGGAGCTTGCTCACAATTTCCTTTAGATAAGTTACTGAGGCGTAAGCTGAAGTGGTTATATAGCCTTGAGGAGCGAGGCTGTTATGAGAAGCATAACAATATAACTTATGAAATATTGAAAAATAAATATTATTTACAGAGGTGAACCAGTATGAATAAAAAAGCAGCCGGAGATATGACAATGTCTGACAAGTTAATGGGAATTTTTCTTTTTATCGTTGTTGCCATAATTCCTTTAGTATGCAAAATGAATGAAATAAATATAAGTGCAGAGGAATACAATGTTATACGTTCAAGCAGTTCAATAAGTGATGTCTTTTCATACAGCAAATCAATAATGATTATGACTATGGGCGTTATTATAGCACTTTTTATGGCATTTCAGATTTTAGGTGAGGACGGTTTTACTATTGATTTTAAGTCAAAGCCTGTGATACTTGCAGGTGTGTATTTGTTATTTGTACTTGTATCCTCAATATTTTCAAAATATCATCACACTTCATTTTTTGGCGTGTCTGAACGATATGAGGGATTTTTTGTTTGGGTATGCTATATGGTGTTTATGATAGTAGCTATGGCATTTGCCTCTAACAGAAAAAGGCTTGATTTTATATTGTGGGGATTTTTTGCCTCAGGACTTTTTGTGGGAATTATAGGCATAATGCAGTTTTTTGGTTATAATATATTTTCTTTTGACTGGTTCAGCAAGTTAGTAATGGGAGACGCTTACAACGGAAATCCTCTTAAAATTAAATTTGATTCTGTATTTGCTACTCTTTATAACCCTAACTGTGCAGGTATGTATTATGGTATGATGTTTTCTGCCTTTGGAGTAATGGCTGTGCTTATGCCATTAAAAAATAAGGTTAAATGGATATTTGCATTGCTCGTTGCAGTACTTGGTGTATGCGCAGTAGGCTCTGATTCTGTAGGCGGACTTTTGGGTATTGCATCAGGTATAGGTTTTACAGCTGTTGTATGTATATGCTACTATGTCTTTGTTATAAAAAGCAAAAAGGCAATTGGTTTTTCTGTAGGCGGCATTGCTGTAGGCATTACAGCACTGATATTGTTCTTTAATTCCAATGCGGTTATTATACAGAAAGTGCGTATTATAGCTGATGCTCTTAAAAACGGTGAGACAATTTCTCAGTCTGCAAGTTTTTATGAAGATATTCAGGTTGATGGTATGCTTGGAAAGATTATTACAAAAGATGGTGAGTTTGCTGTTGATTATGCAGAAGCAGCAACTCAGTTTATGCATAACGGAGTTGTGCTTGACCCTGTAAGTGAAGAGACAATGGAAAACGGCGGAACACACTATGTATATAATGAATCCGGGCTGAAATGGGATTTGTATTTATATAAAATGGAAACAAAGGATATATTTGTAGCAAGTCTTACAGGTACTGACAATTTGGGAACAGGAACTTACTTCCTTTTTGGGGAGTATGAGGGAAAACTTACGGCTCTTGATAAATTCGGAAATCCTATTGATATAGATACAGCTGTTGAAAGCTGGGGATTTAAAGGCGTTGAGAGACTTGGTTCAAACAGAGGCTACATCTGGTCAAGAAGTATACCTTTGCTGAAAAACAATATATTTATTGGTTCAGGTACTGATACATTTGTTTTTGAATTTCCTCAGCAGGATGTGAGAAGCAAACTGAATTATTTGGGTAATCCTTATGTTATAATAGATAAGCCCCATAATATGTTTTTGCAGATTGGTATTAATACAGGTGTTATTTCATTAATTGTTATGCTTGTGTTATTTATACTTTACATTGTGCAGACTATAAAAAGAGTATTTAATGATAAAGAGCAAAGTCTTAATGCTATAAGGCTTGGTATAATGGCAGGTATTGTGGCATATCTTGCTGCTGCAATGACAACAGACAGTGTCGTTTCTGTTGCTCCTGTGTTTTGGACATTGCTTGGTGTGGGCTTTGGTGCAAATGTAATTAATCACGAAAAGAAGACAAGAAATATTTTAAAGTAAATTGTGAATTTTTGCTTTGAAGTATAGACTTAATGTAAAAAAGTTTGATAAAACTTCGGCGGGGGTATTCCTCGCCGCTGTTATGTAACGGAGGTAGTTTGTAATGGTCAGACTGTCAGCTATGGCAAGGGAACAGAGAAATAAAATGTTTCTGTATGTGCTGTTGGATGTAGTTTTAATAAATATATCTATAATAATTGCCGTATGTCTGTGGTATGGCGGAACAATACCGGGACTGCCGGGAGGCAACGGCAGGCTTATTCCCTCTGAAGTGTGGAGCTGGTACAGATATACGTTTTTATTTGTGTCTCCTTTTTGCCTTTTGGTATATGGGTTATTTAAGTTTTATTCCAATTTGTGGAAATATGCCACAATTGACGATATGTATAAAATTATTGTTGCAAATACTATAATTTTTGCTGCAATATACG
The DNA here is from genome assembly GCA_905201505.1 of uncultured Eubacteriales bacterium. GTDB lineage: Bacteria > Bacillota > Clostridia > Lachnospirales > CAG-274 > Gallispira. The sequence goes on from CAJKOJ010000018.1 coordinate 14,659, forward strand.
GATATTACTATTACTTTGTTTCAAAGATAGTGGAAATTGAACTGCCTAAAAGAATGCTTATTGTAGGGTGGATTATAAGTATAATTTTCTTTATTTTTTCACGTTCAGGATACAGGTTTGTCAAAAGACTGTTTATAAATATTGAACATTTTTTTGAAAGAAAAAGCGGCAGAAAAAGAGTGCTGATTGTCGGTGCAGGGTATTCCGGATATAATGTTGTGAGAAGTATAAACAACAATGAAAAGGGCTATGAGGACAGAATGGCTGTTATTGTTGTTGATGATGATTACGGAAAAAATAATACAAATTTAATGGGAGTAAGGGTAACGTATGATACGGCAAATATACCCAGACTTTCAAGGGAATACGAAATTGAGGAAATAATAATTGCCATACCTTCTGCTACAAATGTGCAGATAAACAGAATAATGGATTATTGTACAAAGACAGACTGTATACTTAAAATGATTCCGCCTATGAGTGATATTTCTGACGGAGGTTATCAGCAACTCAGAGATGTGGATATTACGGATTTGCTTTTCAGAGATGAAGTTTCCATTGATATTCGCAGTATTTCAGAATATATTATGAACAGGACCGTTCTTGTTACAGGAGGCGGAGGGTCAATTGGTTCTGAACTTTGCAGACAAATTATAAAGTTTGAACCTGAATTGCTTATTATTTTTGATGTGTATGAAAACAATGCCTATGAGCTTTACAATGAACTTAAGAATAAGTACGGTGACAAGGCTAAAATGGTTGTGAGAGTTGGTACTATCAGAGATATTAACTGTGTTGAAAGAGTATTTGAAGAATATAAGCCTAATGTAGTGTTTCACGCTGCTGCTCATAAGCACGTACCGCTTATGGAATATGTACCGGCAGAGGCTGTAAAAAATAATGTTTTTGGTACATTAAATGTTGCAAGGTGTGCGGATAAGTACCAAGTTGACCATTTTGTACTTCTTTCTACAGATAAGGCTGTTAACCCTACCAATGTAATGGGTGCAACAAAGAGAATTACTGAGCTTATTATACAGGAGTTTGCCTCTCACAGCAGAACAAAGTTTGTGGCTGTGCGTTTTGGCAATGTATTGGGAAGCAACGGAAGTGTAATTCCGCTTTTCCAAAAGCAGATAAAGTCAGGCGGGCCTGTAACTGTAACACATAAGGACATTACAAGATTTTTTATGACTATACCTGAGGCAAGCAGACTTGTGCTTCAGGCAGCGAGCCTTGATGACAGCGGAAGAATATATGTGCTTGATATGGGTAAGCCTGTTAAAATAGATGATTTGGCAAGAAACCTTATAAGGCTTTCAGGATATATACCTGATAAGGATATTAAAATTGAGTATACAGGTTTAAGACCCGGTGAAAAGTTGTATGAAGAGCTGATAATGGCAGAGGAAAAGGAAAGTATGAAGCTTGTGTTCGGCAACAAGATTTTTGTTACTGCTCCTGTTGAAATGGATTATAATGAGTTTAATAAAAATCTTGACAAGCTTTATAAAGCAGCATTTGATGAGCCTGAAAGGGTAAGGGATATTATTAAGAAAATTGTGCCTAATTTTAATCCAAAGGGAGAATAATATGTACAGGTATGTAAAAAGATTTCTGGATATTATACTGAGCCTTGCAGCTATATGCGGTCTTGGCTGGCTGCTTATTATAATAGCTGTTATAATAAAGCTTGAGGACGGCGGAAATATACTGTTTAAACAAAAGAGAATAGGTTTAAATAAAAGTGAATTTTATATATATAAATTCAGGACTATGAAAGTTTCAACACCAAAAGATGTGCCTACACATCTTTTGGAAAATCCTGAAAGCTACATAACTTCAATAGGTAAGTTCCTTAGAAAATCAAGTCTTGATGAACTGCCTCAGCTTTTTAATATTCTTAAAGGTGAAATGAGCATTGTAGGTCCGAGACCTGCTTTGTGGAATCAGTCAGACTTAATTGCAGAGCGTGATAAATATGGTGCTAACGGTGTTACTCCTGGTCTTACAGGCTGGGCACAGGTGAACGGCAGAGATGAATTACCTATAGAAGTAAAGTCTGAATATGACGGTGAATATGTAGATAGAATGAGTTTTATATTTGATGTTTATATTATAGTAAAGACAATAGTTTCTGTATTTAAAGCTGACGGTGTGCAGGAGGGCAGACATGAGGATAATACTGACAGGAAAAAATAGCTATATAGGCAAATATATATGTGACAGTCTTCTTTTGGATGGCTGTGATGCAGAGTGTGTTTCTGTAAAAAACGGAATTGACAGCATTGACTTCAGAGGAGTTGATGCTGTTGTTCATTGTGCAGCTATTGTTCATAAAAAGGAGAATTTATATAAGGAAGAGTATGACAATATAAATTACAGTTTGACAAAGGAGCTTGCTTTAAGAGCAAAAAAAGAGGGTGTAAAGCAATTTGTTTTTCTGAGTACAATGGCTGTGTACGGAAAAGAAGAAGGGGAAATAAATGAAAGAACTCCGCTTAAACCTATAACATTATATGGCAAAAGTAAGCTGAAGGCTGAAAATTACCTTATGTCTTTAAATAGTGATAGTTTTAAAACTGTAATAATAAGACCGCCTATGGTATATGGAAAAAATTGCCCTGGTAATTATGCAAGGCTTTCAAAAATAGCAAAGATTATGCCTGTAATACCGGATACAAAAAATAAAAAAAGTCTTATTTATGTTGAAAATCTTGCACATTTTATCAAAAATATTATAACAGAGGGAAAGTGCGGAATATACTTGCCTATGGACAGCAGGTATGTATCTACAGCAGAGATTATGAAGCTTATTTCAGGGAGACCGGCATCTGCTGTCCTTGGTAAATTATTAAGTCTATTGCCTATGAAAACAGTAAAAAAAGCTTTTGGTACACTATATTACAGTGAAAAAATTGCAGATAGGATTGAATATATTTCTGTTGAAAAAGCAGTGAGGTTAAGTGAAAAATGAGAATATATGTAGATGCCGATGCTTGCCCGGTAGTAAGGCAGACAGAAATAATAGCTGAAAAATATAACGTGCCCGTAACTCTTATATGCGATACAAATCACATATTAAATTCCGGCTACAGCGAAATTATTATAGCTGATGCAGGGTCTGATTCAGTGGATATAGTGCTTATAAATAAATGCGGAAAAGGGGATATTGTAGTAAGTCAGGATTATGGCGTAGCGGCTATGGCTCTTGGTAAAGAAGCTTGTCCTATACATCAAAGCGGAAGATGGTATACAAATGAAAATATTGATGAACTTCTGATGCAAAGGCATATTGCAAAGGCAGCAAGAAGAAGCCATAAAAAAAGTCATTTAAAAGGTCCCAAAAAGAGAACAGATGAGGATAACCAGAGGTATACGGAATCACTTGAAAAGTTGATAATTAAAATAAAAGGTACTGATGAAAGTTAATTCATCAGTACCTTTTTATTAAAGCTTTGTAATGTTAATTATATTACTTAGTTTATGAGCAATTATATATTTGCTTGTTTTGATACATACCATATTTTTTGTGTTGCCGCCTATAAACTCTCCTTCAAAGTCAGCATTTGCTGTTGTAGTAATTTTAACTTTCATTCCCCTTTTAAATGTTATGCCGTGATATTCAATCTTTTCCAATGGGAAAAGGGTATAACATCTTTCCATTACAGAGGCAATGTCTTTTGGTCCGCTTACATTTATTGAGGCAGCCTTAATAAGTTTCCTTATTTTAATTGCATTGTTGATAAACCATGTAATACAAAATGCCAGCAAAGCGGCATATAATAATTCTTCAATACTGATAGGTAAATTACTCATATTTACAACCCCCTTGTAAATTTTATGTCAGCTTAGCAAGACCTATGAAAAATTACTTCTATTTCTTCATAAATAGTATATGTTTGTACTTAAACTTCAGTTCATAAGCTAACTTAAAGCTGTAAAACAAGTTATAAAGTTTAGCTTCTTATTAATATAACATATTTTCATATTTTTTCAAGAGGAAATTACAAAATATTTCTTAAAATGTCTGAAAGAAATGTGAGCTTGTTAAAAATTAGAAAAGCTTAATTATTTCTTTACTACCTGTATGCTGTCATCCTCTATTCCAATAATATTGACATTAAGAGATTGTAATATTCTGATTTTTTCCAAATGTTCAGCGGTAAATTCTTCTCCCAGTGCAACTAATGGTATTCCGGGAGGATAAGGCATTATAATTCCCGCAGGTATTTTTCCAACAGCGTTATCAAGGGAAACTGTTTCTTTTTCTGCAAAGTAAACATCTCTTGGCAGCATTACAGGCTCCTGAACAGGCTTTGTTGTAAGAGGAAGTTTGTCAATAAACTTTCTTTCTACCTTTTTATCAATATCCTGTATGGCTTTAACAAACTTTTTAATTCCTTTTGGGTCATCTGCAACTGACGTCATAGCTATAATGTGATGAGGACCTGCCATTTCTACTTGTATATTATATTTGTCAAGCAATATATCTGCAAGTTCTTTTCCTGTCATTTCTGTTCGGACCATTATTGTAAATTTGCTTATATCCAAGTCAAAAATATCATTTTCACCTTTAATACTGTCATTTACAAGTTTTAATACCTTACAGTGTGCCAGTTCATGACGTGCATCTGTTAAGACTTCAAGATATTTTGTAAATAAATTTTTATCTGTTGTAAGCAGTTCTCTTGCATAATCCATGGAGGCAAGTATAGGGTATGACGGACTTGTTGTGTTCATCATAGATACTGCGTCCTGTATTCTGTGTTTATCAATTTTGTCTGACTTTATGCTTAAAACTGCTGCCTGATTGAGGCAGGGCAGTGTTTTGTGCCAGCTGTTAATTACTATATCAGCACCGTCTGAAAGAGCTGAATGAGGAAATTCATCGGAAAATACAAAGTGTGCACCATGACATTCATCTACGATAAGTATTGAATTGTGCTTATGTACTATGTCTGCTATAGTTTTTATATTACAAGTGAACCCTTCATAAGTAGGACTTGTAATAATCATTGCTTTGAAGTCATAATCGTCAAAGGCTCTGAACATATCTCTTATACTTATGCCGCCGCAAAGGCTTTCCTCAGTTATCTGAGGTGTAATATAAACAGGTTTTACACCTGACAGGGCAAGAGCATTATAAACACTTTTGTGGCAGTTGCTTGCAACAAGAACTCTGTCGCCAGGGTTGCAGCATCCAAGAATAGCAGCTATCGTTCCGCTTGACCCTCCGTTTACAAGATAAAAGGAGTCGTCTGCACCTAAAAGTTCTGCCATAGCCTTCTGAGACTTGGCTATAATATCCTTTGGGTCATGTAAATTATCAACTTCTCCTGTTTCTGTAATGTCCATTGTCCTTAAATCATAAGGTATAAATTCCAAATTACGCTTATGTCCCGGCATATGCAGGGGATATGCGTTCTTTTCCTGTATTTCCAATAGTTTATCTAAAATAAAAGCCGACATAGTGTTCCTCCCGATTTCAGATACGAAAAAATTACGAATGTATAACTTATCTTAAAAAAGATATTGTATTGAGTTAAAATATAAATTAAAAATAATTTTATTTACAAATGCAAATAATTAATATTTTGCAAAATTCTTTATTTCCCCAATTATACAGAATTATTATAACGTATATAGAAGAAAAAGTCAAATATATTAAGCAAAGTGCAAGAACAGGTTGCTGTTGTTATAAATATTTGTGTAACAAATAAAAGGTCAAATATGTATTATGTTCTGTAAAATTTTAAATGTTATGATGCTCTTATGTAATATTTATAAAACTATCGGGGAATAAATAGATTAGTGAATCTTTATAGGAGGCGTAAAATGTATAAATATATAAGAAAAAGGATACTTATCTGCGTTTTTGCTGTTTTTATACTTTCTTTAAGCGGATGCAATTCTGTAACAGAGGGTAAAAGAATTGTGAGAATATCTCACTCTCAAAGTGAAACACATCCTGACCATATAGGACTGCTTGCTTTTGAAAAGTATGTGGAGGAAAGGCTTGGTGATAAATATGATATTCAGATTTTCCCAAATGAGCTTTTAGGTACATCTGTAAAGGCAATTGAGCTTGTGCAGACAGGAGCAATTGACTTTGTTGTGTGCAGTACAGGAAATCTGGAAACATTTGATAACATTTATTCTGTATTCAGTATACCTTACCTTTTTGACAATACAAATTCTTATTATACTGCTATGGAAGATAGTCAGATAAGAGACGCAATTTATAAATCAACAAGAAGTTCGGGATTTGAAGCAGTGACATGGTTTGACGCCGGTACAAGAAACTTTTATACAACTAAACCTGTAAGTTCACCTGATGACCTTAAAGGACTTAAATTAAGAGTACAGCAAAGTCCTTCAAATGTAAGTATGGTTAAGGCTTTCGGTGCAGCTGCGGCACCTATGTCATTTGGTGAAGTATATACTGCTATACAGCAGGGTGTTATAGACGGGGCTGAAAACAATGAACTTGCACTTACCAATAACAAGCATGGTGAAGTTGCAAAGTATTATATATACGACCAGCATCAGATGGTTCCGGATATGCTTGTGGGAAATGTCAAATTTTTAGACAGTTTAACTCCTGAAGAGAGACAAATATTTGATGAGGCTGCAAGAGTGTGTACTCAGGTTGAAAGAGAAGAATGGATTATTCAGGTAGAAGAAGCAAAACAACAAGCAACGGCAATGGGAGTAAACTTTTCAGATGTAGATGTGGAATTATTTAAAAACAAGGTTCTTAATTTGCAGCAGCAAATGGTAAATGAAAATGAAAAACTTAAGCCTATTTATGAAAGAATACAGCAAATCAATAAGGAGGTGGGATAATGAGCGGTGTTATAAAATATTTTAACAAGGCACTTGAAATTATCTGTATTTTTATATTTGCTTTTATAGTAGTTGTGGGCACATATCAGATTGTTACAAGATATGTATTTAATGCTCCAAGTACAACTTCAGAGGAACTTTTAACTTATTCATTTACGTGGCTTGCTCTTTTAAGTGCGGCCTTGGTTTTCGGAAGAAGGGATCATATGGCTATGACCTTTTTATATGACAGGTTTTCAGAAAGCACAGCAAGAATAATAAGTATTATAAATGAAATACTTGTGCTTTTGTTTGCTGCAATTGTTCTTATATACGGAGGTATATCAATTACAAGGCTTACGGCTACACAGGTGACAGCGTCTCTTGGGATACCTATGTCTTATGTCTATTTTGTTGTCCCTTTAAGCGGCTTTATTACAGTGGTTTACTGTATTATTAATATAATTAATCTAGCTTCAAAGGGAGGTAAAGCATGAATACAGCAATTTTTTGCGGTATAATAATTGCCGTGGTTTTACTTGTAATTTTGCTTATGGGTGCCCCCATATCAATAGCAATAGGTATTTCATCAATTGTGGCAATACTGCCTGTTCTGGATATTAATGCTGCTTTTCTTACAGGTGCTCAGCGTACATTTTCAGGTATTTCTGTATTTACGCTTATTGCCATACCGTTTTTTATACTGGCAGGAAATATTATGAATAAGGGCGGAATTGCAATGAGGCTTATTAACTTTGCTAAGCTCCTTACGGGAAGAATTCCCGGTGCTCTTGCTCACACAAACACCCTTGCAAATATGATGTTTGGTTCAATTTCAGGTTCAGGTGTTGCAGCTGCATCTGCTATGGGTACTATTATAGGACCTATTGAGGAAAAGGAAGGGTATGACAAGGATTATTCTGCTTCTGTAAACATTGCAACTGCACCTACAGGTCTTTTAATACCGCCAAGTAATGTTCTTATAACATTTTCACTTGTAAGCGGCGGTACATCTGTAGCGGCACTTTTTATGGCCGGTTATGTTCCCGGTATATTATGGGGACTTGCCTGTATGATAGTCGCCTTTATTATTGCAAGTAAAAGGGGATATAAAAGCAGTGAAAGATATACGGCAAAGGAATCTGTTAAGATTATACTTGATGCAATACCAAGTCTTTTGCTTATTATAATTGTAATCGGAGGTATTGTTAAAGGTATTTTTACAGCAACAGAAGGTTCTGTTGTAGCTGTAGTATACAGTCTTGTACTTTCATTGATTTTTTACAGAACTATTAAAATAAGGGATCTATATGATATATTCAGAGCCAGTGCTGAAACTACGGGAATTATTGTGTTCCTTATTGGTGTGTCAAGTATTATGGCATGGGTAATGGCCTTTACAGGTATACCAAATGCTATATCAAGTGCTCTTTTGGGAATAAGCAATAACAAGGTTGTAATATTGCTGATTATTAATGTAGTTCTGCTTTTTGTAGGTACATTTATGGATATTACTCCGGCTATCCTTATTTTTACACCTATATTTCTGCCTGTCTGTACAGAACTGGGTATGGATTCAATACAATTTGGTATAATGCTTGTGCTTAACCTTTGTATCGGTACTATTACTCCGCCTGTAGGCAATATATTGTTTGTTGGTGTAAGAGTTGCACAGACTAAAATTGAAAAGGTTATAAAGCCGCTTTTATCGTACTATGTGGTTATCTTTGCAGTGCTTATGCTTGTTACATTTGTGCCTGCGGTATCAATGTGGCTTCCTAGACTGCTGGGTTATTAACAGCAAAGGGTATACTTTGGTTTTTGACAAAAGTATACCCTTTATTATTTTTATAATATAGGTCAATATCTGTCGAATAGGTAATTAATTTCAGTATGCAAATAACACCTGCAAAGGCAGATATAATAAATCCTATTTTTTATTGGATTCCAATAAAAAATCTATTCTTTCAGATATTTTTCCTTTATCAAAATCAGAAAGTTGTCTGTATTTTTCCAATAGTAAATTTTCTTCATTGCTTATAGGTTTATATGATGTTTCACCAAAAAGCAGGTAATCAACAGAAACATCCAGATGTTTTGAAATCAGCTTTAATACTTCGCCTCTGGGTAACATACCTTTTTTCCAGCTGCCGGTGCTGCTGGTGCTCATCTTTAAATCTGTAAGCATTTTAGAAACTGTTGTGCCTTTTGCTTTACAGATTTCTCGAAGGCGGTCATAAAACATACAATTTATCAGCTCCTAATATGTTACCATAAGAAAAACTCTAAAAAATGTAAATTTAGTATTGACAAGCTCTAAAAATAGAGTTATAATGGTTGTAACTTAAGGTAACGTGGTTATTTTGGTTATTTTTTATACTATTTTTCATTATAGCATATTATTAATTTGAAATCAATTTATATAATTGTGGTAAATATTTCAAATTTAGTTTGAGTAAATTGTTTGCGGACAATTTTATTTTTGTGCATATTTTAGGGAACGCAGGAGATAATACTTTGTTAAGTACTAATACAGATAATTATGAAAAGGATATTAAGACTAGAAATTTTTTTAGAAAGATAACTGCAATAACAGAGCTGATCTTAAAAAATAAGGGCTGCAGGAATTGTGCTTACAAGAGACATATTGATAATGAAAACTTTATATGTTACTGTAATTATGTTAATAAGTTGGTCTTTACAAAGAAAAAATGCAGAAATTTTGTTAAAAAAGAAAGTTAAAAAGGTACATATAAAAGCTTAATGCTTTTATATGTACCTTTTGTTATATAAATCAGATTTCAGATCTATTTAATTTGTTTTTACTTTTGTTTGTATAGATTGTCCATTTTGTATTAAGAGCTTTATTTTTATACATCTTGTAAAAGCTTATGAAAAAGTCAGCAAGCATAATAAATGTAAGCGTTATGCCAAGAAATTCTCTTGCCGGCATAGATATTTTATTAACAACCTGCAATAGGGGATAAAAACAATGTCCCATAAAAAATGTAATAATAAAAGCAAAGCCTGCACTTGTCGGTATTGATGTATATTTTGTAATGTGCATAGGAATCAGGCTGTAATTCCAGTATTCAAATCCGAATATCTTTTCAACAAATTGTCCCAGCAATATTTCACACAGGCTCACAATAATCATTGCAAGGAAAAAATATATTATATATTTTATGTATTTCTTTAATTTTGATGAAATTATTTTACTTGTCAGTGTTATGTTCTGAGGACCGCCGATTAATAAATAAAAACCTATTATTAAAATACCGTACCCCAGAAGAAAAGGTGTGCCCATATTGCGGTTATCAATGTATCCTTTTGTAAACATAAGCCATATATTTTCAAGTACAAAGCCTAAAAATGATACTATAGCAGTCATTATTGCAAGAGAGTATATATCATAGTTAATATTCATTATACCACCTCTTTTTTTTATGTATCAAAGCAGTATACCTGAAAAATAAATTTAATCTTCAGGCATACTGAAGAAATAGTTATTCACCTGAGGAATTGTCGTCGTTATCTTCGTCATTATTTTCAGAAGGGACGTAAGTTCCTTTTTCAATTATTTGATTGACAGGTTCTTTTGTTACTTTTTCTGTAAGCTGAGGTTCACCTTTTTGCTCACCGTTTACATAAGGTGTTTTCTTTATAATTTCTTTAACACCGTTTTGTCCTTCCTGAACAACCTCTCTGTATGATGTGGGCTGGTTCCTGTTTCTTTGAGTTACAGTTTCATAAGGAATTTCCTCTGTAACAGTTTCCCAGCTATAGGTTCTTATAGGTAAAATAGGTTCTGTTACAGTGGTTTTAAGGACTTGTCCTATTTGCAGTTTAGTTTTTGTTTCTTCTGTAATTGATGGGTTTGCAGAGAGAAGCTCTGCTTCTGTCATACCTGCTCTTGATGCAATTGTTCCAAAAGTGTCCCCTTGAACAACAGTATGGTTTTTCTCAACTGTCTGTGTTGCACTTAATAGTTTGACTGCTTCATCTACACTGCTTACCTGACTGTTGTCAACAAATGTTGTACCTGTGTTTATTTGTATTGCAAACTCAGGCTGGGCTGTGCCCTCGGGACATTTGTAATTTTTAAGAACAGTCTGCAATGCTTCTCGTGCATCTTCAATATTTGCAACTATACAATATTCCTTACCCTCTACCAATATAGTAACTGCTTCCTGATTGAAGGATACGCTGCTGCATACTTTTGCAACTACCTGCTCGGAGTTATCTGTTTTCTTAAAAAAGCTACTTACGGATTTAAGGGAAATTTTGTCATTAATTTCAATATTATTGCCTACTTCTTGTTTGAGCTTTGCAAGCACAAGGTTGTTAAGTTCTTCTTCTGTTGTATTGGTATCTTTAATATATCCCACAACATCATTGTTAACCATAACTGCCAATGCCTTTTTATATACTGCAAAATAACCTATAAGGCAAATAATGACTGTTGCAAGCAGAAGAAAAAGAAATGGTCTTGGATTGACACGTCGTCTTCGCTTTCTTGTATAAGCTCTGTTATCCCTCATATTGCCGGGTTGAAGAGGGAAGAGCATTGGTTTTGAACTTTTTTCTCTGAATTTTAACGGTCTGTCATTTCTCGGCGGCATAAGCACACTCCTTCTTGTATTTATGATAAAGTTATATATTTCTACATTATTTTACAGTATAAGTATAGAATAAATATCTTACAAAAGCAAGTATAAAATGGTTACAAATCATTGAAAATATGTTAAAATTATAATAAAAGGGGGAAAGCTGTATGAGCTTGTACAAAAAATTGCAGGAGCTTTCAAAAAAAGAAAACATAATTGCAGGTGTAGGCTCAGCAGAGCCTTTTAATGAACTCAAAGAATATTTAAAGGATAAGAATGTACCTTTTGTAAATTACAGTATTGATGAAAGAACTGAACCTAATCTTATAATGGCAAATGTTAAAAGTATTGTTGCTGTAGGTTTGCCTTATAACGTAGTATATACAAAAATTAAGGATAATACTCTGAGAGGCTGTATTTCAGCAGGGGCTGTGGGAACAGATTATCATGTGGTTATAATGGAAAAAATGAAGAAAATAAAAGATGAAATTTTACCTGACTGTGAAGTCAAAATGTTTTCTGACACAGGACCTTTGTCTGACAGAGATGTTGCCATACGGTGCGGTCTTGGTGTGAGAGGTAAAAACGGAAGTGTGATAAACAGCAGGATAGGCGGTATGTTTTTTATAGGATATATGCTTACAGATGTTGAATATGATATGTGGCAGGTATGCAATGAAGAAAAAATAAGCTGTAATAACTGTATGAAGTGCATAAATGCTTGTCCTAACGGTGCTATAGATGACGGAAGGTGTGACTACAGCAAATGTATTTCATACATTACACAAAAAAAGGGTGCACTTAATGATAAGGAATATGAAAGTATAGGCAGGCATATATACGGTTGTGATATATGTCAGAGAGTTTGTCCTTTTAATAAAGATTTTGAGAATGGAGAAAATGAATTTGCATACCCTGATATAGAAAAAATGCTGAATATGACAAACAGAGAGTTTAAGGAAATATTCGGTAATACCGCTGCCGGCTGGAGGGGAAAAAGAACTTTGCAGAGGAATGCTTTGGCTGTGCTTGGAAATATCGGTGACAGAAGGGCACTGCCTTTTGTTGAAAAATATACAGAAAGTGAATATGATGATTTAAGGTCTGCGGCAATATATGCAAAAAAGAAAATTGAGGAGAGCTGAAAATGGGATATTGGAATTCAAGAGGTCTGCGTGGAAGCAGCTTTGAAGAAATGATAAATATGACAAACAATGTATATAGGGAAAGAGGGCTGGCAATAATACAGAAGATACCAACTCCTATAACACCTATAAATCTGGATAAGGGTAAAAATGTAATAACTCTTGCTTATTTTGACCAAAAATCAACTATAGATTATATAGGTGCGGCACAGGGAATACCTATTTGTTTTGATGCTAAGGAAACCAAGCAGGGACGTCTGCCGTTACAGAATATACATGTTCATCAAGTGGAATTTATGGAACAATTTCAAATGCACGGCGGTGTTGCTTTTCTGCTTGTTCATTGTGCAGATGAAGAGGAATATTATTTTTTGCCTTTTGAGGTGCTTGAAAAATACTGGAGAGCTTCGCAAAATGGCGGGAGAAAATCAATACCTTATTCTGCCTTTGAAAAAAAATATCTTGTACATAACAAAAACGGGTGTCCTGTGCATTATCTGGAGGCGGTAAATACTTATTTAATGGGGGAATAGCCTTGAGAATTATTGCACTTGTACTTTGTTTCAGTCTTTTTGGAATAAATATAGGAAAAGAAGAACCTGCAAAAGAGAGAGAAGTACCTGAATACGTTCCTTATCAAATTTATGTTAAAAATGAGAAAAAGAGTGCTCCTCTTGAAAAAAACAAGTGTATGAGCGGAGTGTATATAGGTGAAGAAAACATTTATTCCAATATTAAAGGCTTTGAGGAATTTTGCGGCGTCAGCAATGATATATATATAAGTACACTTAATCCCGGGGAAAATTTTCCCGTTGGTGAAATTATAGACTGTTATGCTAAAGGGAAATTGCCTATGCTTGTTGTCGGCGGAAGTTTTGGAAGCAGTCAGATGGCTTCTGTATCGAGAATGTGCGGAAATCTTGATATTGAAATGATTGTGGAAATTAAAGCTGATAACAAATATATATACGAGTGTTTTGCGGAAATGTTCAGAAATTATGCTCCCAAAACAGTTCTTGCTTATGGAATTGAGTCTGAAACTCTGAGTTATGAATTCCCTGATAGTAAACTTGTTGATTGGGTTGCTGTAGATGCAAAGGAAAGAATGAATGACGGATATATTGTGTCAGAGTATGAAAATATATCAAGATGGTGCAATTACTTTAAGGATAAGACTGTAATGCTTAATATAAGCGTGCCTAATTTTTCAATTGAAAAGTGCAATTATGTATACGAAGAAGCTGCAAATGAAATTGCAAAGCTCTATTCTCTTGCTCTTGAATATAACAACATTGGTGCAGTTAATTATATAAGCTGTATTGAAAGATATGACAATACTGTAAGCTGCAACTACAGGGTTACGGAAAATGAGCTTCTAATAAACTCATACAAAACAGGTGTGAGCTCCCTTGTAAGTGACAGATACTGGAGTCAGACACCTTATGTAGCTTATGTGTCAGGAAATGATGCAATAGTATCGGCTAATGTTGCAGGGTGTCTTGAATTAAAGGGAAAATTTATTAACAGCGGTTATTATAAAATATCTCCAAGCGGTTTTAATAAATCTGAAAGAAAGGTATTTGTAAATTCTTAACTTTTGTAGTATACTATTATATATGTTAAAATAAAAGGTGAAAGCACAGGACGGTCAAAAGTATAGTTCTGTGCTGTAAATAATAAATACAGAACACCTTAAACAAGAAGTTTGGAGGACATATATGAGTTTTTTTGAACAGATGATAACGGCGGTATACAGATTTCAAAGTTATCCTAAGCTTATCTTACAGAAATTTGGCAAGGTAATATGCTATTTGCTTATTTTTACATTTATAATAGCTATTATTAATGCTATACCTTATGCTGTTAAGTATAAGAAATTTGGAGGGATAACGGGAGCAATACAAAAGTATGTTCCTGAATTCTCCATTGAAAACGGTAAATTTAAGTGTGAGCCTGTTGATTTCAATGATGAAATGATGGGAGTAAAAATTCTTATTGACGATAATGAAAAGGCTGAAAATGTGGATGTAAAAGACAGCGTTCTTTATATTGTTGCTGACAGTGATAAGATGATTGTAGGAAACAATATACAAAAACAGATTATTGAATTCAGCCAGTTTAAAGATGAGAAAATTGATAAGTCTACGCTTATTAACTTTTTCAGCAGTAAGAAGGTAAAACTTGCTATATTTACTATTTTGGGTATTTCCACTTTGTTTTCACTTTTTATAGGTACACTAATGGGATTATTTATGTTAAGCCTTGCTGCCTCACTTATTAATGTATGTTTTGTACGTGCAAATTTAGGATATGGTGATATGTTTAAATTATCTGTCTATGCCAGAACATTTCCAAGTATTCTGGTAATGATTATAGGGCTTTCGGGCTTTTCCTACGGTTCACTGCTTTATTGGGGACTTTTTATTACATACGTTTACTTGGGACTAAAGAATATCAAAAAACAGGAGGCTATTATTTTAGCTGAATTTTAGGAGGAAAAAGTATGGCTTATCAGGCTTTATACAGGCGTCTGAGACCACAGCGTTTTGAGGATGTTGTAGGTCAGGATCATATTATAAGGACCTTGCAAAATCAAATAGAAAATAACAGAATAAACCATGCTTATCTTTTCTGCGGAACCAGAGGTACAGGTAAGACCACTACTGCAAAGATATTTGCAAGAGCTATTAACTGTGTAGGCGAAGGGATTAAACCCTGTAATGAATGCTCAGTGTGCAAGCCGATTTTACAAGGGACAAGTGTAAATGTAATTGAAATTGACGCTGCAAGCAACAATGGTGTTGACAATATAAGAGACATAATTGAGGAAGTTAAATATCCTCCTACTGACTGTAGGTACAAAGTCTATATTATTGACGAGGTTCATATGCTTTCAGCAGGTGCCTTTAACGCTCTTTTAAAAACACTTGAAGAACCCCCTGAATATGTTGTGTTTATACTTGCTACCACAGACCCTCAGAAAATGCCTGTTACGGTCCTTTCAAGGTGCCAGAGATTTGATTTTCACAGGATAGACAAGGATACAATGGTGAGCGTATTAAAAGAATATATGCAGGAAGAAAATGCCGATGTTACAGATGAGGCTATAGAATATATTGCAGAGCTTTCTGACGGTGCCATGAGAGACGCACTCAGTGTACTTGACCAATGTATAAGCTTTTACTATGACCAAAGTGTGACGGCGGATAAGGTGATGGAAATAACTGGTTCTGTTGACAAGTCAGTGTTTTTTGAACTGACTGACGCTATGAATAACAGTGACGGCGGACGATGTATGGACATTATAGATAGGGTTGTGCTTCAAGGAAGAGATATTGGTCAGTTTGTTGCAGATATAATTACTCATTTCAGAAATATTTTGCTGGCAGTGTCTATTGATGGTGAAACCAAGGCTCTTGATTATTCAAAGGATTATGTCAGCAGATTAAGAAAGCAGGGTCAGTCTGTAGGGTATGAATATGTTTTAAGCTTGATTACAAGTTTTTCTGAGCTTGCAAACCAGATTAAATTCAGTGCAAATCCAAGAATATTGCTTGAGGTATGTGCAATTAAAGGGTGTAACCCTGTTGTTGCCTATGATCTGGGGAGTGTAAACAAAAGGCTTAAAAGTATTGAGACTAAGCTTGAAAAGGGTATACCGGCTGCGGCTGTTTCTGTAACTGAAAGTGCAAGTGATGTGCAGAAGATAAGTGCAGGAAGCAGTGATAATGAGCAGGAAGAAGAAAAGGTTAATATAGAAAAGGCTGTACCGGAAGATATAAAGGAAGTAATTTCAAAATGGAATAAATTTGCAAAGTCACTTGACAGCGGTATGCTTAAATCTGTGCTCTCTACACAGACAAGACCTGCATATTTGGAGGATGACTATCTGACATTGGTTGCTATAAATAACGGACCTCTTATGTGGCTAGAAAGTCATTCTGAAGAAGTTAAGGAATGTTTTGTAAAGTATTTTCAAAAGGAATTTGAAATAAGAATAATGACAGAAGATAAGTATAACAAAAGGCATATTGAAAAATACGGTGCAAAGGACCCTGAACTCAATGTGCTTAAAAAAGAGGATTTTACAAAGGTGTTCGGAGACTTTGTGGAATTTGAAGGTTAAATTCTTCAATGGAAAAAGGCTATAACAGTTTTATAAGGTAAAGAAAAATAGTAGTTTATTTAGCTTTGCCTTAAATGATAGCATAGCTCTTTCTTTCCAACTATGGGAGTGTGAATGAACCACTTTTGCATCTTTGTCAAATAAATATTTCACAAAAAATTTTTTATAATTCTTGATACGATATACGTTCTGATCTTGGGGACTTGTCTCTTTTAATGCACCATGTGTATCAAAAACTCTAACCGTATAACCTCTATCCTTGCAACAAAAGTAAAGTCGTTGCAAATGTACAGATGTTCCACCTATAGGTGGTGGATAAGTTCCAATCAAGTCAATTTTCATTTTTCCCCTCTTTTCCTCCACCATTTCCACTACTTTATACCTAACTTTCTAACATCTATCATTTTGAAACCAGCTTTTGCATATTTTAACTGTTCAATTCTGATTTTCATAAAGGAACAATTGAATTCTTTAAGTTGACTTTTATTCATTCCTACTTTTTTTAGATTGGATAAATATCTGTAATTTGTATCAAACTTAAATATTTTCAATAAGAATATCATAACTAATGTAACATAGGATTTATTCTGTAATCTATAATGGTTGCCCGTGCCATATGCAATTCTTCTCTCTTTAGTAAGTATCTGCTTAAAAGATTTTCTGGTAGGATGATATACCATTACTTGGTCATTAAATACAATACGCAATCCTGCAGCATATGCCCTGGTAGACCATTCATAATCTCCACCGGAATAACGCTCCTCAAATAAGCCTACCTTAAAATAGTCTGATCTATGTACAGCCATATTTGCTGTAGCTACTCTGTTAGTTAACGCATTTGCTTCACTATTCAAATGTGCGATGTTGTCAAAATGCTCCCATAAACCATTGTTTTCTATTTCTAACTGTATCTTACCAGCAATAACCATACCATATGACAGCTCATTTCTTATAGTGTCAACCCATCTTGTCACAGGTTTGGTATCACTATCCGTAAAAACCAATATTTCGCCTTTCGCTTGCTGCACTCCAAAATTTCTCGCTGCATATGACCCAGCCTTATCTTTATACTGGAATAACTTGTATAAAGAAGGCAACTCATTCACCTTTTCTTGGCAAAGTAACATTGATAAATCCGAAGAGCCATTATCAATCAACAATATTTCATC
>CAJKOJ010000019.1 GCA_905201505.1 uncultured Eubacteriales bacterium
AGAGCATCGCCTTGCCAAGGCGAGGGCCGCGGGTTCGAATCCCGTCTCGCGCTTTTTTATTTTTAGATAGCTTATGAAGCTATCTTTTTTGTTTTTTGTAGTATGATACAAAAAAATACTATTTATTTTGTATAAAATAACCAAAAATAAAAAAGGGACTAGTAATTCTGTTTTTTATTTGGTATAATAGGAATTAATCAAATTATGTGTATATATAAGGAGGCAATAAAAAATGAAAAAGAAGTTATTAAGTATAATTTCAATTGCAATGGCAATGACAATGACTGTATCTACTTTCGCCGCAACTCCAAGAGGTGCAGGTGATGTAGACGGAGACGGTAAGATAACTGCTAATGATGTTCTTATGATATTAAAGGGTCTTGCTGATACTAATCCTGAGGCTAATGTTGACGGACGTAATGGTATAAACGGCAGTGATGCTAATGTATTATACAGAACAATTCTTCAGCCTAAGACTGTAAGTGAAGACCTTATGTTTAAGGCTTATACTGAAAATTACAGCCTTGGCAAGAATCCTGTAAGCATAATTGAGGGTGCTGACAAACTCGGTTCTACTGTAGTTGCAGGTGACAAGGGTATGGGCGTTGTTGATGATGCTGTTTCAACTACAAGTGATACAACAATTAAGGGTGCTATTGATTCTTTAGTTAGTTTAGTTAATGAATCAAGTGCTGCTAACATATCAAGTCAGTTAGACAAGATTTATTTTACAAGTGCAGCAAAGGGTGATGTTTACTTAAGAGCTGAAGATGGTTGGTCAATGTTCTGCTATGCTGTACAGCCAATCATTCCTATGGATGCAGAAACTGCAGCTATTTGCAACAAGGCTCCATCATCAGATGAGGACTTAAATAATCCTGCTTTAAAGGCAAGATATGACGCATTAAAGGAAATTAAGGCTTTAGTTGTAAGTGACAAAACTTTAACAGCTGATGATATTAAGACAATCAAGGAAGCTGCATACAGAGCTTTCCCAGCTGATATGACAGAAACTGAAATTAAGGAAGCTGCTCAGAGAGTATTGGATATAATTGGTACAAGATTTACTCTTACAGCTGAAATTAAGGGCAATGTTGAAACAATTACTCCAGACGGAGCATTTGTAAATGGTTTAGTTAGCTTAGCTCAGTATGATACAAAGACTATGGCTGATTACAGAAATACATTTGGCGATAAGCTTGTAATATCTGTAACTAACAATGGTTCAGGCAACACAGTAAGTGCTGTATTTGAAGTTGCAGTTGTAGCTAATGCAGGTTCTACACCTGTTGAGCCAACTACTGTTACAGAAGCAACAACTGAAGCTACTACAGCTGAGGCAACAACTGTTACAGAGGCAACAACTGAAGCTACTACAGCTACAGAAGCAACTACTGAGGCTCCAACAGAAACAACTACTGAAGCTGCTTATGCTTATGTTGCAAGTGCTAATGTTGATAAAGATGGAATTGTAATTGACAATAATAAGGCAACTGTTGTTGCTGGACAGACATTAGGTTATACAGCTTCTACTGAGACATTTGAAATTGGCGGCGGTGTATTCTCTAACTATGTAAAAACTAGTAGTGCGAACACAATGTTAGTTGTTGATGGTCTTGATAATGGTGCAAGTAAAGCATATCGTATTGCCTTTACTGTAACAGCAAAGGAAGATATGGAACTTACAGTATATTGCAAGGCAAATAAGGGAAAGGCTAATTACATTTTATCAGGTGATATAACTCCTGGTAGTACTTCAGATAATCCAGGTCAGGCTACAATTGTTGATGGAATAGACAATGTAAATGGTGAAGCCTCTGTTTATGATACAATGAAGGCTACTGTTAAGGCTGGAGAAACTGTGTATGTTGCTGGTAAGGGTTCTGACATTGTAGTTTATGCAGTTGATGTAAAATAATTTAGATTAAATATTTAATAAAAGGAGAGATTGCCTTGGTAATCTCTCCTTTTAAGTAATAAGGATTTATTGGAGGTTGGTTATATGAAATTAAAATGGATAGCTGCTATGACTTTGGCAGTAAGTGCAGTATTTACTACATTTGCTTTTGCATCGGAGAGTAAGGGCTTTAATGATGTTGACTTTTCAACTGAGCAGGGAAAAGCAATTGAAAAGATGTACAGCGTTGGATATTTAAAAGGATATAATGATGGTTCATTTAAGCCTGAGGCTACTATAACAAGAGCTGAACTTACCAGAGTATTTAATCAGGTGTTTGACTATAAGCTAAATGAGGAAAAAGCAAGCAGTATGGAGAAGTTCTCAGATGTTGAGGAGAGTGCTTGGTATTATAATGATGTAAGAATTGCTCAAAGCAATGGCTATATTAATGGATTTAATGACAATACATTCAGACCACAGGACAACTTTACACGTCAGCAGACTTGTGTTGTTTTAGCTCTTGCAGCAGGATTGCAAAGTCCTACTACAGATATTGTTATTAATGATGAAGTGTCACCATGGGCAGAGGCTTATGTAAAGGCTTCTATTGCTGACGGTGCATTTGAATTGGAAGAGGGAAATAAATTCAGAGGAACTGTTAATATAACAAGAGGTGAGGTTTGTCAGGCTCTTGCAAAGTATGTTGTGATAGAATCTGAAGTTGTAACTAATGAGCAAGGAGAAGCCGTGACAAATGCAGAAGGAGAAACAGAGACATCTACAAAGGTAGTTGCAAAACCTTCAGGTAATTCAGGTTCAGGAACTTCAGGCGGAGGAAATTCTTCAAATAATAACAACTCAAACAATACAGTTGTGACAACAGAAAGTTCAACAGAAAAGACTACTGCGGAAGTAACTACTTCAGTAACTGAAGCTACAACAGAGGCTACAACTAAAGTAACAACAGAAGCAACTACTGAAGCTACAACAGAAAAGGTTGAAATCAAACTTAATGATGAAGAAGTTGCTGCTCTTAAAAATGTTATTGATGATACAAAATATACCTTGATGTATATGGTGAAAACCAGTGATGAAAAGGCAGTGGCACAATATATGCTTAATGCTATGGAAAATTATTTAGCTGACAATAGCTATGATGTCTCAACTGCTATAGGTGAAGCAAAACAGATGTATTATGCTTTGAGTGCGGAGGAAAGGGCTGATTTTAAAAACTGCTTGCTGTCAAGCTATAATATGGTTGAAGTGAGTTTGTTGAAAGATGTATTTGCTCCGTTTTTGTAAAATAGATTAAAATAAGTTATAATATTTATTTAATTTCATAAATTGTTATTTATCTGCCGCAGAAATGATGTATGCGGCAGATTTTTTGTATAGTTAAGAGGTAATGATTTGAAAATTAGTGTATTGCGGAGAGAAAAAAGATAATGACAAGAGTAGATACTTGCATTATCAGTGATTTTAAATACAACTTGTGAAAAAAGCGGTTAATTTGCTATATCGGAACAGTTGATGAAAATAAAGTGTTAATGAAAAAATAAAATTATTTCTTTCTTGTGGTTTAATAAGGTAAAAACAGGCTACATCGTCAAATATTTTTAAAAGTATATTTACATTGTGCTAAATAATGATTACGAGGTGTGTTATAGTAGATGTTTTGATAAAAATAACCGCCCTATCTGGTACATAGAGCAGTTAAACTGATTTAATAAAATATGTATGAGGTACAACAGTTCAGCTGCTCTTTCTTGTGATTTAATAATAGCAAAAAAGAATTGTAGTATCAAAGAATGGTTGAATGTACTTAGACACAGGACTTAAAAATTAAATAATTATGGTTGCAAAAGGAACAGATTGTGATATAATAAAAACAAGATAGGCTGCACTTGGAAAAATATTAATTTTAAGCACATATTTTGGCTTATTTACTGGGTTTATTGGAAATGTGGTAAAATAAGAAATGGCTTATTTACTGAGGTTTAAGAGAAACAAGTGTTGTATTGAAACTCTTCTGCTGTTGGTTTGGTTTTAGAATACCTAATAAGTTTAAGAGAAACAAGTGTTGTATTGAAACCAATAATGATGCGGTACTTTTGTTAATACGCAACTGCGTTTAAGAGAAACAAGTGTTGTATTGAAACTATATAAGACTGTCCTACAGCTCAATAATAGGAGCTTGTTCAAGAGAAACAAGTGTTGTATTGAAAATAAAGACCAGGGAATCGTCCCCTGGTCTTTATAAGATAAGAAAAGTTTTATATCATAAGTAGACATTAAAAAGGTTCTTTATGATGTGAAAGTATTGTAAAATTTGTATATATATGTTATATTATAAACTGGAAGTTAGTTAAAGAGTGGTTTTCCACTTCCCTTATATTTTATAGAAGGGTGGTGGTGGCTTATGAGTACATACGAAGTTTTATCATTATTGATAGGTTTTGGAATGCTTATAATCGCAATTTTGGGTACAAAAAAATAACCACTCTCCGGCAAAAGTTTGTGGTTATTTTTGTTAAATAACGTATAAGTGGAAACCGCTCTGGCTAGCTTCCTTTTGTATCCTTATAATAACATATATATATTGTAATGTCAAGTATAAGGGTTAAAGGGAAACTGATTAAAATGTAAATTATAAGCTG
This sequence comes from uncultured Eubacteriales bacterium, assembly GCA_905201505.1. Lineage (GTDB taxonomy): Bacteria > Bacillota > Clostridia > Lachnospirales > CAG-274 > Gallispira. The sequence goes on from CAJKOJ010000019.1 coordinate 4,558, forward strand.
TACTATAAATTTACTAAATAAATCATAGTTGCAAAAGGAACAGATTGTGATATAATAAAAACAAGATAAGCTGCACTTGGAAAAATATTAATTTTAAGCACATATTTTGGCTTATTTACTGGGTTTATTGGAAGTGCGGTAAAATAAGAAATGGCTTATTTACTGAGGTTTAAGAGAAACAAGAGTTGTATTGAAACTCAGAAATTGCATTTTTAGAACCTAAATAAGATAAAGTTTAAGAGAAACAAGAGTTGTATTGAAACAGTATGTTCATATCGCACCTTGCATCTTTGTAAAGAGTTTAAGAGAAACAGGAGTTGTATTGAAACGTTGCATAGGACACACTATATTCTCCAGTTGAAAGTTTAAGAGAAACAAGAGTTGTATTGAAGCACACCATATATACGTTTAAAATAAGTACCATTCTTAACGTTTAAGATAAACAAGAATTGTATTAAAGCATAAGACCAGGGAACCGTCCCCCTGGTCTTATTGTGTAAAATAATATTTACAATGTGTGTTAAATATTGTATAATAATTGTAAGCAAGAGGGAATGACGGGCGGTTGTTCCTCCTCCTATTCTGAAAAGAAAGGAGGCTGAAAGTATGAGTAATGAAATTCTATATTTGACTTTATTAATTGTACTTATTATTTTAATAAAAAAATAACCGCCCTATCTCACACATAGGACGGTTGTGTACTTGAAAGTACATAAACTCTATTGTGAGGTACAACCGTTCGGTTGCTCCCTCTTGTGATTTAATAATATCATAAAAGAATTGCAATGTCAAGGTATGGTTGAATGTACTTAGGCACAGGACTTAAAAATTAAATAAATCATAGTTGCAAAATAAACAGATTGTGATATAATAAAAACAAGATAGGCTGCACTTGGAAAAATATTAATTTTAAGCACATATTTTGGCTTATTTACTGGGTTTATTGGAAATGTGGTAAAATAAGAAATGGCTTATTTACTGAGGTTCAAGAGAAACAAGAGTTGTATTGAAACAATTCATATACCGTATTTATTAGCAACTTTTGCAATGTTCAAGAGAAACAAGAGTTGTATTGAAACACCTTTGGAAACTCATATATATTATCTTCAATTAAAGTTCAAGAGAAACAAGAGTTGTATTGAAACATAAGCAATTTACCCACAAAAGATTTAACACTTTTGTTCAAGAGAAACAAGAGTTGTATTGAAACAATGAACGCTTCGAGCACAAATAACGGAGGGTACAAGTTCAAGAGAAACAAGAGTTGTATTGAAACAGGTATAGCAAACAAGCTAACAGACGACAAGGTTCGTTCAAGAGAAACAAGAGTTGTATTGAAACATTGCTTCTTCGCTGTCAGCTTCCTCTAGTCCGGTGTTCAAGAGGAACAAGAGTTGTATTGAAACACAAGCTTTTGCAAAAATCCATTACCTATTAAACTGTTTAAGAGAAACAAATGTTGTATTGAAACTATATATATTGAGGATATGCACAGTCACAAGTGACAGTTTAAGAGAAACAAGAATTGTATTAAAGCATAAGACCAGAGAACCGCCTCCTGGTCTTAATGAATATTACTAGTATATATTTATATTAAATAAAAAAAGAGGTTTAACCTCTTTTTTATTGCGTTTAATTGTAGTATAGAAAAAATAATTTTTATGTTTTTGATTGTGGCTTTTTAAAATATATATAACTGTATAAAGCATGGTTGAGACAGATTTGTGTTAGGTTATTTATACAGTTAAGACAGTATTAATTATTGTATATAATTAATTTAATCTAAGGGGTAAATTTCACTTTCTTTTAATTGTATTTTACCGTATTGACTTTCGTATGCTTTAATTTTTAATTTGATTATGTATTCGAGTGTATTTGTTAAGGAACGATTATCTTCTTTAGCTATGATTTTTATTTTTGCGTATAAAATAGGGTCTAACCTTAATGTAAATTGTACTTTTGTAACAGCCATAAAATGTATCCTTTCATTATAATATAAAAAAATTACACCAAACGTTCAAACATATATTTTAAAGTAAGTAAACATAGAAAAATATTTTTTCTATGCGGATAGCAGATAAAAGCTATTTTAGTTATTTTAATTTCCTTAAATGTTTATATGTCATTACTTTCTATATAATTATATTTCTTTGTTTATAATTACACAAGCTGCAAGTTGTAATGACATTAGCTACGCCTTAGGAGGTATTTATAACTAAGCAGTATATTTAAATGTTAAATACAAAATATTGCAACAATATAAGTAATATAAAACAAAAGGGACTGATTGCTGTAGAATAAGCATTCAGTCCCGACAAATTATCAATTAAAATATTAAAGTTAGTATATATTAAATAATAAATTAGCAATACAAGGCATAGAATATCAGCAGTACTCTTCCAAAGCTCTTTTTATGTCATCGGAGTTAAAGCCTCGTCTAAGTAAAAAATTAAAGTGTTTTTGTTTTTCTTTCAAGTCAATAGGTGTATCCTTTATTCTTTTTTCAAGAAGGTTTTTTATAATTTCATCTGTATCTTCAATATTTAAATTTTGAAGTGCGTTTTCAATTGCTGATGTATTTACTCCGCGTTTGTAAAGTTCTGTTTTTATACGCTGAGGTCCCCATTTTTTTATACTGCGGCAGTCATTTGCATACATCTGTGCATAAGCTTCATCGTCAATATATTTATATTTTATCATAGAGGATATAACTCTTTCAATAATGTCGTCTGAGTATTCTTCTTCTTTCAGCTTATCTCTAACTTCTTTTTCTGTACGCATTTTAAAGCCTATAAATCTGTCAGCTTTTTTATAAGCATTTGCATAGACAGCGTTGTCTATAATATAGTTATAGCGTTCCTGTGTAAGTGTATCACCGATTTTTAATCCCATAAAGAGACAGTCATTTTTATCTATACCAAAGGCAAATTTGCCGTCAATAAAAACGGAAAGCCTGCTTTGATTTTTAACCTGGGGCTGTATATCTGTTATTATCATAGTAATATTTTTTCCTTTCTGAATATAATAAAGGTTTATTCAGTCTTGTGAATTCTCCATCTCCACCAGCCCAGTTTATAGCAGACATACATAATAACAGCTGAAATACCATTACTTGCAACAACTGAGTACCACACACTTTGTTCAGCCATATTAAAGAAATGACTGAATATGAAAAGTGTTGCAAATCTGAATATCCACAATCTTGCAGCATCGACAATCATTGTCACTATGGTGTTGCCTGCACCGTTGAACAAACCGACGGTGTTGTTATAAATAGCGTTAGTCCAGCACCAAAATGCCATTATTGATAAAAAGTTGGCGGCTAAAGGTATAACATTTGCGTCGGAGGAAAAAATCATAACAATAGCTGTGGAAATAAAATTACGTGAAAGTATAAATCCTGCTATTAAAAGGAAAACCACGGACATAAGGCGTGACTTTCTGTAAGCGTCAACTGCCCTGTCTGTTTGTCCTGCTCCTATATTCTGACCGACTATTGTAGCAACAGCAGAGCCCATTGCATTGGCAGGCATTGTAATTATACCGTTTATTCTGTTGCCTATTCCGTAAGCTGCCATAGCGTTGTTACCATATACGAGAACATTTTTTGTCATAAGGAGAAAGCCGAACTGCATTGTGGAGTTACCTATTGCTGTAGGCAAGCCAATGGAAATTATTCTATGGAACATTTTTTTGCTGAATTTAAAGCCTTTAAGATTAATTGATATTTCGTTTTTGGTATTAAAAAGGCTTAAAGCCGCAATTATGGCACAAGGGACTTTTGCTATCATTGTGGCAAATGCCGCACCTGCAATTCCCCATTTGAAAACCATAATAAACAGCGGGTCAAATATCATATTTAAAACAATACCGAGCATATTAAGTTTCATAGGTCTGATAGTGTCGCCCTGAGCCTGATTAACAGCGGAAAATATGTTAATCATAAAAAGGAAGGGCAGGTCAGTAATAACTATTCTTAAGTATGTTGTGCCCATTCTGTGAACAGTTTCATTTGCTCCGAGCCAGGTAACAATGGAAGGGGTAAACAAAAAGCAGAGTATGCCGCATATAAATGCGAATATCATTGAGCATACAAAAATATGATTTGCCATAGAGCGGGAGTTTTCCTTATCTCTTGCACCTACATACTGAGATATAAGTATTGAACCGGCAAGGGTTAAGCCTGCACCAAAATTAATAATTATATTCTGCATAGGGCTGACAAGGGAAATTGACGCCATTTCATCTGTTCCCAATTTACCGAGCCAGTAAGTATCGGTAAGGTTATACATAGTTTGTATAAAGTTATTTATTACTATGGGGACAGCAAGTGAAAGTATGGCACTTATCATATTGCCCGAAAGTATTGTTTCTGTATTTTTTGCGGCTTTAGACATAATGTCATGCTCCTTCCTGTGGTTCTTCAACAGTCTGTAAATTTATTGTACAGCAAAAAATCAATAAATTCCATTAATATATTTTTGTATATGGAAAAAGTACTGAAATATTGTGTTTTGCCTGCAATGAAAATAAAAACAGGGAGACTGATAAATTTATTTTACCATAATTTATAAAAATAACTATTGTGAAATCATTGAATTTGTTTTATTATATATAAGAGGTGGGTTTATATGAATACTGTTGATTTGCATACGCACAGCACTTTTTCAGACGGTACTTTTACGCCTAAGGAACTTGTGATATATGGTGCAAAAAAGGGACTTTCAGCTTTGGCACTTACTGACCACGATACTTTGGAGGGAAATGATGAGGCTGTATTTTACGGAGAAAAGTACGGCATTGAAATTATAAGGGGTATAGAAATTTCAACAGAGTATGAAAGTACTGAACTGCATATTGTGGGACTGTTTATGGATAATGAAAGGGAAGAACTTATAAGTGCCCTTAAAGGTCTCAGAGAAAGCAGAAAAACAAGAAACATTGAAATGGTTCAAAAACTTAATGAGATTGGTATAAATATAAACTATGATGAAATTGCGGAAAGTGCAAAAGGTGATGTTATTACTAGGGCACACATTGCAAAGGAAGTAATTAAAAAAGGTTATGCCTCATCTAACAATGAGGTTTTTGACAGATATATAGGAAGAGATAAGCCTGCTTATGTAAAGAGAACTGTACTGCCGTGGCAGGATACTCTAAGGCTTATATGTGAAAGCGGAGGTTTGCCAATACTTGCACATCCACTACTATACAGGATTTCTCAAAGAAGGCTTGAAATGATATTGGGTGAGCTTGCAAAGTGCGGTCTGGCAGGGATTGAGGCATATTATTCAACTCACTCTGCGTCTGAAATTAAGTTTGTTAAAATGCTTGCAGACAAAAACAGACTGAAGCTGAGCGGTGGAAGCGACTTTCACGGTGAAAACAAACCAAAACTGGATTTGGGAACAGGATACGGAAATTTGCAGGTTCCATACGAAGTCCTTGAGGGACTTAAAAAGGAGCTGAAATCGAGAAAGAGTATTGTATAATAGAGGAAGGAGCACAAAATGCCTAAAAATAAAAGTGAAAACAGGCTTATAGCACAAAATAAAAAGGCTTACCACGATTATTTTATACTGGAGACCTTTCAGGCAGGAATTGCACTGACGGGAACAGAGGTGAAATCCCTGCGTCAGGGAAAGTGCAATCTAAAGGAAAGCTATATTCAAATAGAAAACGGTGAGGCTATTATAAAACAAATGCATATAAGTCCTTATGAACAAGGAAATATATTTAACCACGACCCTTTGGCAGACAGACGGCTGCTGCTGCATAAATATGAAATAAACAAGCTTATTGGTGCAGTGACAAGAGACGGGCACACAATTGTGCCTCTTAAAATATACTTTAAGGGGAGCCTTGTTAAGGTTGACATTGCCATTGCAAAGGGTAAAAAACTGTATGATAAGCGACAGGATATTGCAAAAAAGGACGCACAGAGAAGTGCTGAGAAGGAATTTAAACATAAATTACAGATTTAAAATATAAAGACAAAGGAGAAAAGAAAATGGATTACAAAAAGGCCGCTATGGAAAAACATAAAGAATGGGCAGGTAAAATTGAGGTTATATCAAGGGCGGAGGTCAACAATGCCGATGATTTGTCAGTAGCTTATACTCCCGGAGTTGCAGAGCCATGTCTTGCAATAAAAGAAAATCCTGAAAAAGTTTATGAGCTTACAAGAAAGCACAATATGGTAGCTGTAATAACTGACGGTTCCGCCGTACTGGGACTGGGAAATATAGGCGGTGTTGCAGGTATGCCAGTAATGGAGGGCAAATGCGTGCTCTTTAAGGAATTTGCAGATGTGGACGCTTTCCCTATTTGCGTAAACACTCAGGATACTGATGAAGTTGTAAACACAATTTATCACATCTCAGACAGCTTTGGAGGAATTAACCTTGAGGATATTGGTGCTCCAAGGTGTTTTGAAATAGAAGAAAGACTGAAAAAAATGTGCAAAATCCCTGTATTTCATGATGACCAGCACGGTACAGCTGTAGTTGTGCTTTCAGGTATAAGAAATGCTTTAAAGCTGACAGGCAAGAAAGCTGAAGAGTGCAAGGTGGCAATGAGCGGAGCAGGTGCCGCAGGAACAGCAATAGCTAAACTGCTTTTAAAGGCAGGGTTTAAGAATATAGTAATGAGAAATATTGACGGTGTTATTTCAGCTGACAAGAGCTATGACGACCCGTCTCTTACAGAACTTGCAAATATTACAAACCCTGACAGAGAGGATGGAACTCTTGCTGATATAGTAAATGGTGCAGATATATTTATAGGTGTTTCAGCACCTAATATTCTGACAGGTGAAATGGTTAAGACTATGAATAAGGATGCAATAATATTTGCTATGGCAAATCCTAATCCTGAAATTTTGCCTGATACTGCACTTGAGGCAGGGGCTAAGGTTGTGGCAACTGGACGTTCAGACTATCCTAACCAAATTAATAATGTGCTTGCTTTCCCCGGTATTTTTAGAGGTGCTTTAGATGTGAGAGCAAGTGATATAAATGAGGAAATGATGCTTGCCGCATCTGACGCTATTTCAAAACTTGTAACTGATGAGGACCTTGCTAAGGGTATTATTATACCGTCTGCCCTTAATAAAAGCGTTTCAAAGGATATAGCAGCGGCTGTTGCTGAAGCGGCAAGAAGAACAGGCGTTGCAAGAATTAAATAAATATTATGTGAAATGAAATAATAATGTAATATAAAATCCTTTATAAATGTGATATAATAATTTATAGAAAGTTTAATGGAAATTAATTATTGTTTTTATAATATTTTACCAAAATTAACGTAATAGTAATTTTGCTGTAACAGTATTGTAATAATAATGGTGTATACTATATATAGTAAGTGAGATATGAACAAGTAACTATATATTGATATTTAACGTTATAAATAAATTTTTCGGAAGGAGGCAGCTGATATTATGAAAAAACTTTTAATTGCATTTTGTGCTGTATTTGCAGCAGTATTTATGATGTTGGCTATGCCTGCGTCTGCACACGCTGCTCCTGTTAATAATTTTAAAATTACAAGCGGTATTAATACAGATAAAACTTCTGAAATTACATTTGATTCTTCAAGGGTTATTTCCGGAACTGCTGAGGCAGGTGCTAAAATTACAATTACTATTTATGAACCTGTTACAGTAAATGGAAATACCACTTATAAATACATAAGATCATACAATATTACTGTTGGTTCAAGCGGTATTTTCAGCCAGAATATAAGCCTTAAAGAGGGCAAGAACTATGTTGTTGCAGCAGCTCGCAAAGACGGCAAGTATTCTGAGGTGAGAACTACAATAACCAGAAAAAATGCCGTGCTTAAAGCAACACTTTCTCAAAGTATTGCTGTACCCGGAAGCAGTAACTGGTAATATAAAATTTTGAATAACAATAAAGGTATAAATATATGAAAAACTTCGGAAAGAATTTTATTATTGCTTTTTTGATGGTTTTGGCTATTTATCAGACAGGTGAGTTATGGTTTGGAGATTTTTCAGACCATAACTTTTTTTCATTTATCAGTCATAATGAAAATTCCTATGCTAAAAATGTAGCCTATACTTTAGACAGACTGATTATAAACCTTGGTGATAACAAGGTTATCTGCCGTGCAAGCAATATTTATGACAGTGAGTATAAGGCTCAGTTTGACAAAGCGGTATCAGTTGCTCTTACAAAAGGAACACTGGTTGAAAATGCAGGGAACATTGAATGGAGCAGTATATTAAATAACAGAGCCATCATTTATGAATACAGCTGCAGTTTCAGCGGCAGGGATTTGTCAGGAATATTTAATGTGAAAAGTGACAACTGTGCTAAAATTAAGAGCTATGATACCATTATTATTTCACCAAGAGCCGATAATTCTTATATGAGGGTTATTTTTTATGATTCTGTCAATGAAAGCAGTTCATACGCAGAGCTTAAAAGCAACAGCGTTATAGGAAAATGTTATGAGACAAGCTCTGAACTCAGTGCAATGGACAATGATATTTACTATATATCAAGTGCAGAAAGTGGATTTGATATATTCAGCAGCAACAAGTTTATTCCTCAGAGTGAATCAGAGGTTTACAGCTACAGTGCTATAGAACCGCATTTTACTATGAGTGATATTTCTATGATTGAAAAAAATGCAAATATATTTTTTGACAATACGGTTTCAAAGGATTATACAAAAAATAATGGAAATTATACATTCAGAAATGAAACAACTGTTGTGAGATTTTACAGCAATTCTGTCTTGGAATATTTTAATTATGATACCAAAAGTAAAGAGGACCACAGCTTTTCGGGTAATTATGTGTCTGCAATAAATCTGATAAAGCAGGATAACTTTGTTACAAATGAGTTTTACCTTGATGATTATGTATATAACGAAGGTCAGTATGTGTTCTATTTTAATTATAAAATAAATGATCTGCCTCTTGTACCAAGTGAAGAAATAAAAAATTCTACAGGTATGAAAAGTTTTATTGAAGTAACTGTGTCAAACGGAAGTGTTGACAAATATAAAAAGTATGCGTGCAGATATACAATTTCAGATAGAATTACTTTAAATGCAAAGGTGGATTTTATAGGGGCTATTGATAAAATATATGAACAGTTATATCCTAATGAAAATGAGACCAAGCCTGTGGATAATATTACATTGGCTTATATTGCCGATAACAGAAGTTTCGGCTTGAACTGGATTATTAATATCAGCGGTCAGGATTATATCGTTGCTGCGGAGGGATAGATAATTTTATGGAATGGTCAAGAGCTAAAAAATATACAATTATTATTCTTATAATTTTAAATCTGGTTCTCTTATGTCTGAACATTTACAAGGGACTTGAAACAAGGCTTGGCAGTGAAAGGATTAAAGATGTTATTTCTCTTCTTAAAGCAGAGGGTATAACTGTTGAATGTCCTTTGCCGAGGGATTACAGCCCTCTTGCAGAAATTACAACAAGTGATTACAGCTTTGATTATATCAAACTTGAAAAAACATTTATGGAAGGTGAAACAAACGTAAAAAGAACAGATGAGTATAACAGCGTTGTGTTTATATCAGACAACTCACGTATTGTTATAAAAGGAAGCTCTGTTAATTTTACGTCACAATATGCCAGAGAGTTTAATAATGATAATGACGTTAAACTCTATACAGATAAAATGGTGGAAAGAATAAATGAGAATTTCGGAAGTTATAAGTTTCACTCCCTGTATGAAACAGACGAAGGGTATGTTGTGAAATATTATGAGAAATTCAATGGGCGTAATGTGTACAGCAATTTTGCTTATTTTACAGTTAAAGGTAAAAATATTGCACTCGCACTTAATTACACAAAGCTTGGAAGTGAACTGAGTGAAAAAAACAGTATTTATGCTGCTGATGAGGCTTTATATGCAGCTGATGATTATATTAAAGAGGATAATAAAAATGCCCGTATTAAAAGCATTGAACTGGGATATTATGTAATTGGTTCAAACTACGGCGGCGAAGACTTTGCGATACCCTTTTACAATATAACAGCGGGGAATAAGGAATATTATGTAAATGCTTATACAGGAGAGTGTTTTTAATATTTTGCTGCGTTTTTCGTCAAAATTTTTAAAAATCCTTGACAATGTCTTTTTTTGCTGATAATATTAAAAGGTTGAAATGTAAAAACTGTTTAAAGTTTATATGTTTTGACCTTATTTTTATATTGAAAAAAATGTGGAATTAAGATATACTTATGATAATGAGTATAGTCTGTATGAAATAATATATGGTAACTTTAATTTTGTTCTACCAGAGAGGTGTGTGCTTTTATGGAGCATTTATTAATTAAGGGCAGAAATCCCCTTAACGGAGAGGTTGTAATAAGCGGAGCTAAAAATGCAGTTGTAGCTATTATACCTGCTGCTATTATTGCCAATGGAGTTTGTATTATAGACAATTTACCTGCTATTGAGGATGTCAGATGTTTACAGGATACATTAACTAAACTTGGAGCGGTCTGTGAATTAATTGATGAAGGAACACTTATGGTGGACTCTTCAAATTTAAATAATTGCAACGCAACTTTTGATTCTGTAAGAAGAATAAGGGCTTCTTATTATCTTATGGGTGCTTTGCTTGCAAGGTTTAAGGAAGCTAAAGTGGCACTGCCAGGAGGATGTAACTTTGGTACAAGACCGATAGATTTGCATTTAAAGGCTTTCAGAGCATTAGGTGCTGAAATTTCAGAAGATTATGACAGCGGAATTATATCATTAAAAGCAGACAGGCTTGTGGGAACAAATATTTTCCTTGATACTGTATCTGTTGGTGCAACTATAAACATTATGCTGGCGGCAACTTTGGCTGAAGGTGTAACTGTTATTGAAAATGCTGCTAAAGAGCCTCACATTGTTGATACAGCAAACTTCCTTAATATGCTTGGTGCAAAGATAAAGGGTGCCGGTACTGATGTTATAAGAATAACAGGTGTTGAAAGTCTGCACGGTGCAGAATATATGATTATTCCTGACCAAATTGAGGCAGGAACATATATGATTGCTGCAGCAGCCTGCGGCGGACATGTTTCTGTAAAAAATATTATTCCAAAACATATGGACAGCCTTTCAGCAAAGCTAAAAGAAATGGGCTGCAAGGTTGATGAAGGCGATGATTACATAGACGTGATTTCTGACGGGAAACTTAAGTCTACAAGAGTTAAAACAATGGCTTATCCCGGATTTCCTACAGATTTGCAGCCTCAAATGGTTGCAGGACTTTCTAGAGCTGACGGAATTAGCATACTTACTGAAACAGTATGGGAAAACAGATTCCAGTATGTAGAGCAGCTTAAAAAATTTGGCTGTGATATAAGTGTTGACGGAAGAGTTGCAACTATCCACGGTGTAAGCAATCTTCATGGAGCTGATGTAATGGCTACGGATTTAAGAGCCGGTGCGGCTATGGTGATTGCAGGTCTTTCTTCAAACGGTATTACTAAAATAGGAAATGTAAGGTTTATTGACAGAGGATACGAAAAGATTGAATATAAACTGAGAGATTTAGGGGCAGATATTAAAAGGGTTAAGGAATAATGAAACTTAAATTTGCGACTATTGCCAGCAGTTCATCAGGTAATTGTATTTATGTGGGAACAGAATATACTAATATACTTGTGGACGCAGGACTTAGCGGAAAGAAAATTGAAGACGGATTAAAAGAACTGGAGCTTACAGGCGGAGATATTGACGCTATATTTGTGACCCATGAACATATTGACCACGTTGACGGCGTCGGTGTGCTTTCAAGAAGGTACCATATACCCGTATATGCAACGGAAGGAACATGGGCAAATATGCCTTTAAAAGTTAAGGCGGATACTATGAGGGATGATTTCAAGAGAAATGTTTATGCTGATGAAAATACGGTATTTAACGACCTTTGCATAAAACCTTTTGCAATACCTCATGACGCTGTTGAACCTGTAGGTTACAGCATAATGACTGACAGAGATAAAATAACTATAGCAACTGACATAGGGCATATTTCCGATACTATAAGGGAAAATGTAAAAGGTTCTTCTGTGCTGCTGCTTGAAAGCAATCACGATGTTGATATGCTTAAAAACGGTTCGTATGCCTATAACTTAAAGCAGCGTATTTTAAGTGATTACGGTCATCTCAGCAATGAAAATGCAGGAAAGTTTTTAAGCGACTTTGCAGACAGTAAACTTAAGTATGTTTTTCTCGGACATCTGAGCAGGGAAAATAACACTCCAAGAGTTGCTTTTGATACTGTAAGTGATATAGTTACAGAAAGCGGTATCGAACTTGGCGGAGATTTCAGTATGTGGGTAGCCGCTCCGTATGGAGTAAAAAGAAGGATTGAGCTCTAATGAAAATAACAATTGCCTGTGTAGGTAGAATAAAGGAAAAATATTTTACTGATGCTATAAAGGAATATTCAAAAAGACTTTCTAAATATGTTGATTTGGTTATTACGGAAGTTCCTGATGAAAAGGCTCCTGAAAATATGAGCAATGCACAAATGGTTAAAGTAAAGGAAACAGAGGGAGACAGGCTTTTAAAAGTATTTAAAAACAGTTTTGTAGTTGCCCTGGCTATTGATGGTAAAAAACTTACAAGCGAAGGTTTCTCTGAGTTTGTGTCTGATAAAATGGTAAGAGGAATAAGCCATATTACATTTGTTATCGGCGGTTCTCTTGGGCTCAGTGATGAAGTGTTGAAGCGGGCTGATTACAAGTTAAGTTTTTCGGATATGACTTTCCCTCATCAGTTAATGAGAGTAGTGTTGCTGGAACAGATTTACAGAGCCTACAGAATAATGAAAAACGAACCCTATCATAAATGATAGGGTTTTTTTGTTAAAAGGTGAAGTTTAAATATAAATAATTTTTAAAATGCAGTATAAATAAATATTAATGAAAAATTAAATAAATATAATCAAAAATAAATTGTAAATGTACCCCTATTAGTGTTATACTATACATAGATATTTATTAGATTTTAGGAGAATGTTTATGAATGCTAAAATAAGTTTTGTGTCACTTGGATGTGATAAAAATTTAATAGACAGTGAAATTATGCTCGGGCTTATTGATGAAGAGGGCTATACCATAACTTATGACGACAGTGAGGCAGATGTTATAATTATAAACAGCTGTGGTTTTATAATGGACGCCAACCAGGAAGCTATTGATAAAATACTTGAAATGGCTGATTACAAAAGAGATGGCAGATGTAAAGCCTTGATTGTAACAGGGTGTATGGCACAAAGATATAAGGATGAAATATTTGATTCGCTTCCTGAGGTTGACGCTGTAGTTGGGACAGGCGATTTTGAAAATATAGGTGTTGTTATTAAAAGACTGCTTGGGGGTGAAAAGCAAGTGGAGCTTGTTACTGACAAGGAACATCTTTTAAATCCGGATAACAGCTATAAAAGAATTATAACAACAGGCGGATTTAGTTATTTGAAAATTGCGGAGGGCTGTGACAACCATTGTACATATTGTACAATCCCTTCTCTAAGAGGACATTATCGCTCAAGAACTATAGAATCCCTTGTAAAAGAGGCAACTATACTGGCCGAAAAGGGTGTAAGGGAACTTATACTGATTGCTCAGGATACGTCTTTGTACGGTCAGGACTTATACGGCGAAAAGGCTTTGCCGAAACTGCTTAGAAAATTAAGTGAAATTGAGGATATAAAGTGGCTTAGAATACTTTACTGCTATCCTGAAAATGTGACAGATGAATTAATTGATGAAATGGCAAATAACCCCAAAGTGCTCCATTATGTAGATATGCCTATACAGCACAGTGAGGACAGAATACTTAAATTAATGGGAAGAAGAAGCACAAAAGATGGACTTAAAAAGACTATTAATAAAATGAGAGAAAAAATGCCTGATATGTGTATAAGAACTACTCTGATTACAGGCTTTCCTACTGAGACTGATGAGGAATTTGAAGCTCAGTGTCAGTTTATAAAGGAAGTTGGCTTTGACAGACTTGGAGTATTTACTTATTCTGCTGAAGAGGGGACCCCTGCTGCCAAAATGAGCGGTCAGATAGATGAAGAAATAAAGGCGGATAGAAAGGATTATATTCTTCAGCTCCAAAGAGGTATTTCTGCAGAGATATGTGAAAAGTACGTAGGCAGAACTCTTGAAGTAATTGTTGAAGGAAAAATTGACGGTGATGAGGATAATATATACTGCGGAAGAAGTTACAGAGACTGTTATGAAATTGATGGCTTTGTATTCTTTAAGTCAGATGAAGAGCTTATTGCAGGTGATTTTTACAATATCAAAATAACTGAAGCAGGAGATTACGATTTAATTGGAGAAAGGATTGATTGATGTGAATTTACCTAACAAATTAACTATATTAAGAATTATAATGATACCTTTCTTTTTGTTTTTTCTATTGGCGGATATGGGTTCTGCAGGAAGATATATTGCAACCGGAATTTTCTGTATTGCAGCTGTAACTGATAGCCTTGACGGATATATTGCAAGAAAGTATAGCCTTGTTACTAATTTTGGTAAATTTATGGATCCTTTAGCAGATAAGCTGCTTGTATGCTCAGCAATGATTGCGCTAATAGGTATAAGTGATGCTGTTGTTCCTTTGCCGAGTATTGTTGTTATAATAATAATTGCAAGGGAATTTGTGATTACAGGATTCAGAACACTGGCTGTAGAGCAAAATATAGTTATTGCAGCAGGATTTTGGGGAAAGCTTAAGACAATATGCCAGATGGTAATGCTTATTGTTTTAATGCTTAATATTGATAATAAAGTTATCAGTGTTTTAAGTTATGTACTTATATATTTGAGTTTGGCATTAGCTATAATTTCTGCAGTTGACTATATTGTGAAAAATAAGCAGGTATTAAAGGGCTGATTATATTTAGTATTGGTATAAAAAGAAGGTGAAGGGTTGAAAAGAATAATTTTTGTATGTGCTGTTATGTTTATGACAGTAACTGCTGTACAGGCAGATGATGATTTGAATGAAATGCCTGTTCAGGAACAGGCTGATACAGCCGGTGCATATTTTGGTGAAATAATTAAATATATACAGGAAAATTATGTGGGGGGAGACGTGGATACAGAAAAGCTTGTACATGCTGCTATACGTGCAGTTGTAGGTGAGCTTGATGATTACAGTGATTATCTTACCCCGGAGGAGTATGACCTTGTTAAGGAGTCAGAAAGAACTGTGTGGTATGCTCCTGAATTTAATTGTGATTTTTCAGGAGGAGGTTATCCTGTAATATCAGAAATCCCAAATTCATCAAGAGCTTATCAGGATGGTTTAAGAGTAGGAGATGAAATAAGGGCTATTAAGAATGTCTCTTCTTATGCAATAGGCGAAGAGGAGTATTTTCATTCTGTTACTTCTGATGTGGCAGAGGCTATAAGTATGAAAATTGCCAGAGGGGATACGATTAAGGAATATGCTGTTAATCTTGTCAGAGTTGAACTTCACTCCGTGAGCAGTGTCAATGATATGTCTGTATTTAACAGTAAAAATCAGAAGTTTAATGACGAGACTGTAGGATATATTAAAATTTCAACTTTTACAAACAATACAGCATCTGATTTCAGTAAAGCCATAAATGAATTCAAAGAAGCAGGAAAGACAAAGCTTATATTGGATTTAAGAGGCAATACGGGAGGTTACGTTGAAGAGGCAATTAATGTTGCAAAGCAAATAGTGCCAAGCGGTATTATAATTACTACAAGAGATAAAAAGGGTAATATAACAACATATAACTCAGATCTTAAAGTAAAGCCTTATGAAAAGTGTGTTGTACTTGTAGATGGAATGACAGCATCAGCTGCGGAAATTGTTGCATCTGCTATGCAGGACAGCGGGGCTGCAAAAATTGTAGGTGAACAGACCTTTGGTAAGGGTGTTATGCAAAGCGTAATGTCATTTGACGATGTTGGTGTGGTGAAAATGACTACTATGGAATATTCATCACGATATGGAAAGAAAATAAACGGCGTTGGGATTACACCTGATGTTACTGTTGACAAAATTCTTTTTGTATCTGAGGGAGATGATCTAAACAGTGAAAATGTAATAGCTGCTATTAAATTTTTAGGGTTCAGAGTTGATGAAGTTAATACAGTTGCAAGAAATATTGGAAGATATCAGGCTGAAATGAACCTTGATGTGACATATGTTTTAGACGGGCCCACAGTAGCTGCAATGAATTACGAAATATATACAGAACTTGTTGAAAGTGACAGAATACTGGCTGTTGGATATATAAATCTTTTGGGATAATCTATTGACGGAAAGACTTTTCTAATGTATAATAATAAGAGTTTTTGAAGTTTTTATTATTTTTTGGAATTGTATTTCCGTTTTTTTGTTATAATGTAATTGCTTTTTGTTGTTAAATACAGTTATAACTGGTTTAAGGCTTTATCTAAGCATAATATCAGTTAAAAAGTACAATTATATTTGTATTTGATAAAGTAAGTAAAAGTATTGTTTTTTTATGAGGTGCTATGATGAAATACATTTTTGTAACAGGCGGTGTTGTCTCAGGTCTTGGTAAGGGAATTACAGCTGCTTCTTTGGGCAGGCTTTTAAAGGCAAGGGGATATAAGGTGACTATTCAGAAATTTGATCCTTATGTTAATATTGACCCCGGTACTATGAGTCCTTATCAGCATGGTGAAGTATTTGTAACTGATGACGGTACGGAAACAGATCTTGACTTAGGACATTATGAAAGATTTATAGATGAAAGTCTTACAGTAAACAGCAATATTACTACAGGTAAGATTTATTGGTCTGTTCTTAACAAAGAAAGAAAAGGTGAATATCTGGGGGCAACTGTTCAGGTTATTCCTCATATTACAAATGCTATAAAAGAAAAGGTCTATGCTGCCG
The DNA here is from genome assembly GCA_905201505.1 of uncultured Eubacteriales bacterium. Classification (GTDB taxonomy): domain Bacteria; phylum Bacillota; class Clostridia; order Lachnospirales; family CAG-274; genus Gallispira. Next base: position 21,492 of record CAJKOJ010000019.1, read on the forward strand.
GACAGGATTCAGATGTTGATTTTGTTATTACTGAAATTGGCGGTACAGTGGGTGATATTGAATCAAGTCCTTTTATTGAGGCTATAAGACAGGTTAAATCAGATGTTGGTGCAGAGAATGTGGCTTATATTCATGTTACACTTATGATTTATCTTTCTAAGAGTAAGGAAATGAAAACTAAGCCTACCCAAAATTCTGTTAATCAGCTGCGTTCAATAGGTATACAGCCTGATGTTGTTGTATGCAGAACTGAGTATCCTATTACAGAAGAGGCTAAGGAAAAAATCTCAATGTTCTGTAATGTGGACAAGGATTGTATTATAGAAAATATTGACTGTGATTCACTTTATGAAGTTCCTCTTCTTATGGAGAGGGAAAATCTTGCAGATATTATATGCCGTAAGCTTAATATGCCTTGCGTAAAGCCTGATCTTTCTGACTGGGAGGATGTAGTTGCTAAGGAAAAGGCACTTGAAAAGACTGTAGAGATTGCTATTGTTGGTAAATATGTTGCACTTCATGACGCATATTTGTCAATTGTGGAAAGTCTTAATCATGCAGGAATACACAGCGGTGCCCATGTTAAACTGCGTTGGGTAGATTCAGAAGAAATAGAAGAAAAATCTGCAGAAGAACTTTTATCAGGGATTGACGGTATGGTTATACCGGGCGGCTTTGGTACTAGAGGTGTTGAAGGAAAAATACAGGCAGTTCATTATGCAAGGGTGAATAAAATACCTATGCTTGGTATTTGCCTTGGTATGCACTGTACAGTTATAGAGTATGCAAGAAATGTGTTGGGACTTAAAGACGCACATACTACTGAAATTGAGCCTAATACTACAAATCCTGTTATAGATATAATGGCTGACCAAAAGAACATAGATAATCTTGGCGGTACAATGCGTCTTGGAGCTTATCCTTGTGTATTGACTGACAAAACCCGTTCACTTGAACTCTATGGAAATAAGGAAATAAGCGAAAGACACAGACATCGCTATGAATTTAATAATTCATATAAAGAAGCACTTGAAAAGGCCGGTCTTATAGTAGCGGGCACATCACCTGACGGTAGACTTGTAGAAATGGTTGAAATGAGGGAAAATGATCATCCATATTTTGTAAGTGTTCAGTTCCATCCTGAATTTAAATCCAGACCTAATAAGCCGCATCCATTATTTATGGGACTGGTTGGGGCTGCTATTAAAAATATGGGAGAGTAATATAAATTATCAAGTTAATATAGCAGAATTTTTGTTAAAAACGAGTAAATATGATGGCAGAATATAGAAAATATATTCTGCCTATTTTTATGAAATTTTAAATTTATAATATAGTTGTGTAAAAGCTCATTAAGAATTTTATATTATGTATAAATTATTTGTTTAATAAAAACTTAATGGATTTAATTAAAAATTCAAAATATTTTTCAGAAAATTTAACAAAATAATTACTTTAGCTTAATAATATAGTATATTTCTATTGACAAAATTTAACTGAGAATTTATAATTATATTGTCAATGAGGGCACGATTTAATTAACGTGCCCTTAAATAATATATGTTAAGATTTAGCGAAGGAGGAGTTATCCTATGAAGAAAAAAATAATGGCTGTTGTATTGACTTTAGCTATGACTGCTACAGCAATGCTTACAGGCTGCGGCGGAAATGCAGGGAGTGAGACTGCAGGCGATACTATAAAGATTGGTGTTACAATGCCTTATACAGGTGATATGGCTGCCGGAGCTGCAATAGAGGATGAGGGTATTAAACTTGCCCATTCCAAAAGACCTGTGGCTAAGATTGGCGATAAAGAATATAAGGTTGAACTTATTACTGCTGATAATAAGGGTGATAAAGTTGAAGCAACAAATGCTGCTACAAGTTTAATTGATCAGGGAGTATGTGCTATTCTTGGTTCTTATTCCTCTACACCTTCTTTAGGTATTTCACAGGTTATTAAAGAGGCAGGAATACCTACATTAGGTTTAAGCTGCACAAACCCTGCAGTAACAGCAGGTAATGACTATTATTTCAGAGTTTGTTTTATTGATCCGTATCAGGGTAAGGTTATGGCTAACTATGCATTTAATACATTAGGTGCAAGAACAGCTGCTGTGGCAACAGAAAAGGGAAGCGACTATTCAGTAGGTCTTGCTCAGTATTTCAAGGCAGAATTTGAATCATTAGGCGGTTCTGTTGTTGAAGCATCATATCAGACAGGTGATACAGATTTTAATGCACAGATAACAAACTTAAAAGCAAGTAGTCCTGATGTATACTTTGTTCCAAGTAATTACACTGAAGCTGCAATGTTTGTTAAGCAGGCTAAGCAGGCCGGTGTAACTCAGCCTATTCTTGGCGGTGACTTGTATGGTGTACCTGAATTTTTAACTCTCTGCGGTGAAGAGGCAAACGGCTGTCAGTTCTCTACATATTTTGATGCAAATTCTAATCTTTCAGATAAGACTGCTGATTTTGTAAAGGAATACAGAGAAGCAAACGGCAAGGATCCTGCAGGCTGTACAGCACTTGGCTTTGACGGATATAATTTAATGATTGATTCTATTGAGAAGGCCGGTTCTACAGATCCTGAAGCTATAAAGGAAGCACTTAAAAATGCAGACTTTGTAGGCGTTACAGGTCCTGTTAAGTTTGATGAGAATGGCGATCCTTCAAAGGCGGCTGTAATTATGGAAGTTAAAGATAATCAGTTCTCATATATTACTGAGGTATCTGCAGAGTAATTTATTTTGGCAAAATATTTTTTATTAAATATGCAGTCTGTATTATGAAAATTTAATTTACAGACAATGCTTATATAGCCCCATACAGATTTTCTGTATGGGGTCTATGCCTTTAAATCTGTTATTTTATGAGTATATATTTCAAAGGTTTGTGCCAAAGGCTTTTGAAATATACACTTAATATGTTTATCCCGAAAGGTTGTGAACTTATGTTTAATATTCCTGATATACCAACGCTGCTGCAGCAGCTGATGAATGGTATTACATTAGGCGGGCTTTTTGCCTTGATAGCTGTTGGCTATACTATGGTTTACGGTATTTTAAGACTTATCAATTTTGCTCATTGCGATATTGTAATGATGGCAATGTATATAGCATTTTTTATAATTCCTTCTGATTTCAGACTGTGGGGATTAGGATTTGTTGTAGTTATATTGTGTACAGCTGTATTAGGTGTTGGAGTGGAAAAAGTTGCTTATGCACCTCTTAGAAAGCAAAATGCACCTAAATTGTCAATGCTTATCTCAGCAATAGGTGTGTCTTATTTTTTGGAAAATCTTGCAACTGTAGTTTTTACAGGTGTTCCTAAAACATTTCCTCAGATACCGTTTTTTGTATCAACATTTAAGGTAGGACCTGTAATACTGCAAAGACTTGCAATTATTACACCTATTGTGACTTTAGTTATTATGGCATTGCTTATTCTGCTTATAAATAAGACAAAAAGCGGTATGGCAATGAGGGCTGTATCAAAGGATTTGGAAACAGCAAAGCTTATGGGTATTGATGTTGCAAAAACTATATCATATACATTTGCAATTGGTTCTGCTATTGCAGCAGTTGGTGCTATACTGTGGGGATTAAAATATCCTAAAATTACACCTACTGTTGGAATAATGCCAGGATTAAAGTGCTTTATTGCGGCTGTAATAGGCGGTATAGGAAATGTTAAGGGTGCTGTAATCGGAGGTATGCTTCTTGGTTTTATTGAAGTTATGGCTGTAACATTCTTCCCTTCTTTATCTGCATATAAGGATATATTTGCATTTGCACTCCTTATTATTATACTTTTGTTCAGACCTAATGGTCTTATTGGCGAAAAAATTGCCGAGAAGGTTTAAGGGGGTGCTGATATGAAAAATATTAATAAAAGAAATATGATTTTAAATATTATTGTCATATTGGCAATAATAGGTTTTATTGTTTATGCTGAAACAAATAAAAGGGCATTTGGACTTACTAATTTAAAACTTGTAAAGCTTTGCTGTATTTATGCTGTGTGTGCACTTTCTATGAATACAGTTAATGGATTTACAGGTATGTTTTCTTTGGGTCAGCCTGGGTTTATGGCTATAGGTGCATACGTGACAGCACTTCTCACTGTTGATAAGGCACACAAAATGTCTATATATACTATAAAGCCACTTGCTGAAAATGGATTTATTGCAAATATTAATGCACCTTTTTTTGCAGCACTTATAATAGGCGGACTTATTGCTGCTGTATTTGCTTTCTTTATAGGATTTCCTGTACTGAGACTTAAGGGGGATTATCTTGCAATAGCTTCATTGGGATTTTCTGAAATTATAAGGATATGTCTTACTAATGCTACAGGAGTAACAAATGGTCCTACAGGTATTACAGGTATTCCCAATACATATATGAACCTTTATGTAATTGTAGGTATTCTTGTACTTATTATAGCATTTATGATTGCAATGATAAGGAGCAGTTATGGTAGGGCATTATTAGCTATACGTGAAGATGAAGTAGCAGCCCAGGCTATGGGCATAAGTCTTTTTAAGCATAAGATGCTTGCCTTTGTACTGAGTGGCTTTGTTGCAGGCATAGGAGGCGGTTTGCTTGCAGCTTATACACAGGCAATAGATCCTAAAATGTTCCAGTTTATCGTTGCATATGAAATATTGCTTATGGTAGTGCTTGGAGGACAGGGATCAGTTACGGGTACTGTAGTAGGTGCTTTTATTGTAAGAATAGCTATGGAAAAGCTTAGATTTCTTGATGGTAATATAGACTTTGGATTTTTCCAGTATAAGGGTATAGAGGGTATGAGAATGGTTGTGTTCTCTGCACTTTTAATGTTGGTAATTATACTTTGGAGAAAGGGTATATTTGGAAATAAGGAATTTAGCTGGGACAGAATTTTCAGCTTTTTTAACAAGCTAAAAAAATCTCCTAAAAAGGAGGTGCAGGGTTAATGGCAGCATTACTTGAAACTAAGGATGTAACAATAAGGTTTGGCGGACTTGTAGCAGTTAACTTATTAAACCTGGAAGTGAATAAAGGTGAAATTATCGCTGTAATAGGTCCAAACGGTGCAGGTAAGACTACAGCATTTAATCTTATAACAGGTGTGTATACACCAACTGAGGGTAATATACTTTTTAACGGTGAAAAAATTAACGGTAAGAGACCTGATGAAATAGCAAAACTTGGTATTGCACGTACATTCCAAAATATACGTCTTTTCAAGGATCTTACTGTTCTTGAAAATGTTTTGATTGCAACTCACCTGAACATTAAGTCAGGCTTCTTTTCATCAGTTCTAAAACTTCCAAAAGCAAGAAAAGAAGAAAAAGAAATGATTAAGTTTGCTGAATTTCTTCTTGAGGAAACAGGACTTATACAGTTTAAAGATGAAGTTGCATCTAATTTGCCTTATGGTTTACAAAGAAGGCTTGAAATAGCAAGAGCCCTTGCAACAAAGCCTAAACTTCTTCTTTTGGATGAGCCGGCAGCCGGTATGAATCCAAAGGAAAGTGATGATCTTACAGATTTTATAAGAGAAATAAGAGATAAATTCGGACTTACTGTGCTGCTTATAGAGCATCACATGCAGCTTGTTATGGATATTTCTGACAGAATTTACGTGCTTGAGTACGGTCGGACTATTGCTAAGGGTGTGCCAGCCGAAATCCAGGCTAATCCTGCTGTAATAAAGGCATACCTTGGAGAGGAGGACGAAGAATAATGTTGGAGATTAAAGATTTAAGAGTTAAATATGGCGGTATTACAGCTCTTGATGGTATATCTATGAAGGTACCTGACGGAAAAATCATAACATTGGTTGGTGCAAACGGTGCAGGCAAAAGTACCACTCTTCGTTCTATTACAAAGTTAGTAAACCCTGTAAGCGGTTCTATTACTTATGAGGGTAAAGAACTTACTCATATGAATACTCAGGATATTGTAAAATTGGGCATTACCCTTGTACCTGAAGGTAGGCATGTTTTTGCGGATATGACTGTTGATGAAAATCTCATGATAGGTGCATATCTTAGAAAAGATAAGGAAAATTTTAAAAGAGATATTGCTTTTATCCATGAAATGTTCCCCAGACTTAAGGAAAGAGCAAAACAGTTAAGCGGAACTCTTTCAGGCGGTGAGCAGCAGATGCTTGCTGTTGGAAGGGCATTAATGAGTAATCCTAAAGTTATGATGATGGATGAGCCTTCACTTGGCCTTGCTCCCCTCGTTGTTAAGGATATTTTTAATATAATACAGAAAGTTAACATAGAAAAAGGGGTTACTATCCTTCTTATTGAACAGAATGCCAATGCTGCATTAAAGATTGCTGACTATGGTTATGTTATGGAGACCGGTAAAATTGGACTTGAGGGTACAGGACAGGAACTTCTTGCTAACGAGAGCGTTAAAGAACTGTATCTTGGTAAAAGTAAATAAAGAAAAAAATAGCAAGTAAAAAACAAGCGACAAGCAATACTGTTGAGATATTGTTATATTAAAAAATTTAGGGAGCGGGTGACCGCTCCTAATTTTATAGAAACACATATAAAAATTTGTTTAATATGGTGATAAAGAGATAAGTAAGTTTGAATATACGGAGGATAATAAAATGCTGCATTTAGTGTATTGTAATTATACAAGTAAAAGTGGGGTGCAAGTTTTTGACAAGGTAATTAAAAATGTGGTTGTTGGAACAAGAGTTCCTTGTAACTGCAAAAATTTTGAGGTTTAAGATATGACAATGTGGAATCCATGGCGAGGCTGCCATAAACATAGTGAAGGATGTAAGTTTTGCTATATTCATAAGGGTGATGCAAAACGTGGTGTAGAAACAAACAATGTTGTTAGGATAGACAATTTTAATGTACCTATAAAGAAATATCAAAGAGGTGAGCATAAGGGTGAATATAAAATGAAATCGGGAGAAACAGTTTACCTTTGCTTTTCTTCGGATTTTTTGATTAAAGATGCAGACGAATGGCGTGATGAATGTTGGAGGATTATTAAGGAAAGGGCAGATTTGCATTTTATTTTCCTCACAAAGCGAATTGAAAGGTTTAACGACTGTATTCCTGATGATTGGGGTGATGGATACGATAATGTAACGGTTGGATGTACAATAGAAAACCAAATGATGGCTGATTTTCGTTTATCAATTTTTGATACTTTGCCTATTAAGCACAAAAACATTATATGTCAGCCCTTAATTGAGAAAATAGATATTGAAACGCATCTAAAAAATGTTGAATTGGTTGTCGTGGGAGGGGAATCTGACCGTAATGCTCGTATACTGGACTATGATTGGGTTTTATCTATTAGAGAACAATGTATCAGAAGTAATGTAAAATTTGAATTTCGCCAGTGTGGAAGTAATTTCATTAAAAATGGAAAGTTGTATAAGCTAAATGTTAGACAGCTCTGTTCTCAGGCAAAAAAGGCAAATATTAATATATAAATAACTTCTGGTTTGCTAAGAAAAAAAACAAGTAAGTCAGAATAATATTTGTAAATTTGAATTTTTAAAAATGAGAAATAAATTGCTGAAATACGGAAAGCAAATAAGTGAAAACTCCTTTAAAGCTGTAAACAATAAAGGAGTTTTTTATTTATATTTTTGTAGTTTTATCCAGGAAAGTAAATACACCTTTCCAATATCTTTTGCCATCGACAAGTGCAGATACGCCGTGACCTGCATTTTTTATAATCATTAAAGCTTTTTTGCTTTTTGCTTTATTATATAGTTTGTACACCATTTTGGTAGGGACAAGGCTGTCACTGTCACCATGTATAAATAGTGCCGGTATTTTTATATATTCTACTCTGTCAAGAGGGGAAGCAAGGCGTAAATCATATTTAGCCTTTTTACAACAGAGGAAGTCTAATATATTCACAATTGGATAAGGCGGTATTTTAAAATTGTGGAAAATTTCATAACCTATAATGTGGTTTGCATTGTCAAAGCTGCAGTCACTTATGACAGCTTTGACATTTGGGGGGAGTTTTTCTGAGGCGGTCATAAGAACAGAAGCTCCTCCCATACTCACACCGTAAAGAATAATTTCTGCTTTATTGTTACCTTTTATAATAAGGTGTATTATATTAATAATATCTCTGCTGTCAAGCTGTCCCATTCCTATATATCTTCCGCCGCTTTTTCCATGACCTCGTAAGTCGGGAACGACTACATTATATCCTTTATCATAGAATTTTTTGGATGCGTAAGCCAAAGTGCTTCCATCACCACCATAGCCATGAACAACCAAAACCCACTTATTACAAAATCTTTTTTGCATATAAATTTTACAATATATAGGGGTGTCAGCATAGCCTTTAATATAGCAGCTAACATTACGTGACACTCTTTCCCATTGCATTCTTGTGTAGTATTCATTTTTGTTATCCTCCTCTACGACTTTTTCCTCTTTTGAAAGGTCTGTGCATTTGGCAAGTTCTTCTTTATTGCCTCCTGCCATAATTGTTTCAAACATATAATTAAGCTCGTTGGCTATTTCTGCAATCCCTGTCGTTGTGGCTGCAGTTATAAGATATTTAGTTATCCTCTTCATGACCGGGTTCCTTGTTAAATTCTATATAACTTTCTCCAATATGGTCTGTTGTACCCTCTGAAAGGTGGTTTAGGTCACCGTCATTGTACATAAGACCTATCAAAAAATCTTTTTCCTTTTTATCCATAATGCACCTCCTTGAAATTAGTTTGTGCGGATTTAATACCATTATTCATATAAAACTTTGCTTATTTTCAGGTTGACATTTAAAGTGTAATATGTTATATTTTAATTGTTTAATTGTGAAGAAAAGGAAAGCATTAAGCATTTTACTGTTACATTGCAGAGAGGCAGTCGGTTGGTGTGAGATTGTCAGGAAGTGAAATGTGAATTACATCCTTGGAGCAAGTGGGTTGGACGCCTTAAAGTCTGAAGAGGTAGATTTTTTTTAGTCTATAAATTAAGGTGGTAACACGGGTATTCTCGTCCTTTGGGAGGGAATGCCCTTTTTTGTTTATAATGATTGAAATTATAAAAATATACAGGAGGATATGAACATGACACAGAAAGAGATACTTGATCAGGCGAGGACCCGGCTGGGAGCATACTGCAAGGGGTGTGAGGTCTGCAACGGCCGGGTATGCAGGAATCAGATACCGGGGCCGGGGTCTAAGGGTGTGGGAGATACGGCCATCCGGAACTATGATAAATGGAAGGAGATCCGGGTGCAGATGGATACTCTTTGTGAGAACCGTCCGGTGGACACCACCCTCAGCCTGTTTGGCAGGAAGTTTGCTTATCCGTTCTTTGCGGGCCCGGTTGGAGCAGTGAATCTGCATTATGGGGACTGTTATAATGATGCTTCTTACAATGATGTTCTTGTATCCGCCTGCGCTGAAGCCGGAATTGCGGCTATGACAGGAGACGGTGTCAACGACGTACTGGCATTGAAAGATGCCGACTGCAGTGTAGCCATGGCATCTGGAAGTGACGCGGCAGTACAGGCTTCGCAGGTGGTATTACTGGAGTCCAACTTTGCATGTATGCCGTCGGTAGTAATGGAAGGAAGACGGGTGGTTAATAACATCCAGCGTTCAGCCAGTCTGTTCCTGGTGAAGAATATCTTCTCCTTCCTGCTGGCCCTCATCTCCCTGTTCGCCACCTTCCCCTATCCGGTCACCCCCCTCCAGCTCTCCCTGCTCAGCGCCGTCACCATCGGCGTGCCCTCCTTCTTCCTGGCCCTGGAGCCCAACCACAGTCTGGTAAAGGGCAAGTTCCTGT
>CAJKOJ010000020.1 GCA_905201505.1 uncultured Eubacteriales bacterium
CTCCAAAGTAACAGATTTTTATATTTAATCTGTCTACTTTAGAGGTATCATATCAATTACAATTCCAGGTGGCTTTTTCAAATTGGGTGTTGATTTAGCACGGTGAAGTATGTATAATACCTGTAAAGTTAAAATATGATAACAAAGAGAGGATGACTGTCGGAAGGTTACAGATTCCGGAATGTGTACCTCATAACAATAAGCGAAAGGCAGGAATAACAAATGCAGGTAATGTACCAGAGCACCAGAGGAAAAGGAGAACCGGTAACCGCTTCCCAGGCTATTTTAAAGGGACTTTCTGAAGATGGAGGACTGTTTGTACCAACACAGATTCCGGCACTTGATGTTTCTATGGATGAACTTTCCAGAATGACTTATCAGGAAACTGCTTATCAGGTAATGAGCCGCCTTCTTACTGACTTTACAGAAGAAGAGCTGCGCACTTGTATCAACCGAGCATATGACAAGAAGTTTGACACAGATGTGATCGCACCTCTTAAGGAAGCTGACGGGGCATATTATCTGGAACTTTTCCATGGTCCTACAATTGCATTTAAAGACATGGCACTTTCCATTTTGCCATATCTTATGACGACTGCAGCAAGAAAGAATAATGTAAAAAATGAAATCGTTATCCTGACTGCGACCTCCGGAGATACTGGAAAAGCAGCACTTGCAGGTTTTGCCGATGTTCCGGGAACCAGGATTATTGTATTCTATCCGAAACATGGCGTAAGCCCGATCCAGGAGAAGCAGATGGTAACCCAGAAAGGTGCCAATACTTACGTTGTGGGTATCACAGGTAATTTTGACGATGCCCAGACAGCTGTAAAGAAAATGTTCAATGATAAAGAACTGGCAGCAGAGCTTTCCCAGGCTGGATTCCAGTTCTCTTCTGCAAACTCCATTAACATTGGACGTCTTGTTCCCCAGATCGTTTATTATGTATATGCATATGCTGCGCTGGTGCGCCAGAACAAGATCAAAGCCGGACAGGAGATCAATATAGTAGTTCCTACAGGAAATTTTGGAAACATTCTGGCAGCATTTTATGCAAAACAGATGGGACTTCCGGTGAACAAGCTGATTTGTGCTTCTAATGAGAACAAGGTTCTGTTTGATTTCTTCTCCACAGGTACATACAATAGAAAGAGAGATTTTATCCTTACCAGTTCTCCATCTATGGATATTTTGATTTCCAGCAATCTGGAGCGCCTGATCTATCGCATTACAGGCGGAAATCCTGAGGAGTGTGCAAAACTTATGGAAAATCTTTCCAAGGGTGGTGAATACACTATTACACCTGAGATGAAAGCCCAGCTGAAGGATTTCTATGGAAACTACTGCTCCGAAGAAGAGACGAAGGAAGCTATCCGCGAAGTATATAAGACAAGTGATTATGTGATTGATACACATACTGCAGTTGCTGCTGGCGTATACAAAAAATATGTGAAAGATACCGGAGATAAGATTCCGGCAGTTATTGCTTCTACAGCAAGTCCATACAAGTTTACCAGAAGTGTTATGGATGCAATCTCCGAGGGACATGAGAATCTGGACGATTTCGGGCTTGCAGACGCACTTGAGAAGCTTTCCGGGGTGGCAGTTCCGAAGGCAGTCAACGATATCCGTACTGCACCAGTACTTCATGACCGGGTAGTAGATGCAGAAGATATGCCTGCAACTGTGAAAGAGATTCTAAAAATCAGTTAAAAATCAGTAAAAAGAATTTGTGCATTTTCTGTTGAAAAACAGTATATACTAGAGTATAATTATTTTTAGAAAATGAATCCTGGGATGTGCGAGGCCCCTTTTATTTTTGAACCTACATTTTTTGAACGGGATTCCTACATTGTACTTTCTATGTCAGGCCGCAAGCTAATTCCCTTTGGGCAGCGGAAGGCAGATGATTGTTCTGCGGAAACCCACCTAGCTAAGCTAGGTGTCAAAAAACTGGAGACGGCATTTTGGATAATTTTACAAAAGATGGGCTCGTCATTTGACGAGCCCTAATTTTTTATTTGTCAATATTCATATAATTTGCTTTCTAAAGTAAATTAACAAAAAATTATAAACTGCTTTTTAACACATTATAAATAGTAATTTACTCAACATAACTATCATAAATACTTGTACCATTTTCATTTTTAAAATATATCTGATTATCAGATCTTCCCAATACCTCCAGCACAACATTTACGCCTGTCACATTATTACTCTTTACAGTTCTGACTGCTTCAGAACAGAATTCTTCATACAAACCACAGGTTTCTTCCCATTTACTTTTGTAATCAGCACTCTTCTCCTTTATATAGTCAACTGTATCATCGGTGATATAAGTTTTGTAAACAACATTTCCGTTTTCATAACTTATGTCAAAGCCTGCATTTTCAGCAAGCCCCATTAAAGCAGCATAAGTCTTGCTGCTTTCAAAATTATCTTTTTCCTTTTCACTGCTGTTATTCTTGGCATCACTTTCATCTTGAATGTCAATATCAATTTTAGTTTCATCTGATGTAAATATTTCTTCACTTTCAACTTCACTGGTTCCCTCTGTTGTCTCAGTACTTTCCTCAGTTACCGCTTCAGTAGTACTTATATTTGTATTATCACTGTCATTCTTTTTCCCACAGCCTGTCACTGCCAATAAAGCAACTATTAATATAATATATTTCTTCATAATACAATCCTCCGTTTTTTTCATTCATTATATCTTTATAATATTCTCTTGTCAACAGCTCATTTATTACCACAAATATAATTCATTTAAATATAACAAGAGCTTCCTCATAATTCCAATGATAAGCTGCCAATATCAACCGAAGTTATTATAACTTTATAAAGTATAACAACTGCAACAAAGTTTCAATAATATAACATATATAAACTTTATTCATTAATACAAAAAGCTGCACAGCAAATGCGGTGCAGCTCTTATATAAAAAATTATAATTTAATTACTTATTCTTTAAGTTAAACCAAGCGTCAAGACCAAGATACTGAGCTGTATCACCAAGCTCTTCCTCAATTCTTAACAACTGATTATATTTAGCAACTCTGTCTGTTCTTGCAGGAGCACCTGTCTTAATCTGACCGGCATTTACAGCTAATACTATATCAGCAATTGTAGCGTCCTCAGTTTCACCTGATCTGTGAGATACAACAGCTGTCATATTATTTCTATTAGCTAACTTAATAGCATCAAATGTCTCTGTAAGAGTACCAATCTGATTAACCTTAATAAGGATAGAATTAGCTACGCCTAAATCAATACCCTTCTGTAATCTCTTAGTATTAGTAACGAATAAGTCATCACCAACTAACTGAACCTTGTCACCAAGTCTTTCAGTAAGCATCTTCCAGCCATCCCAGTCCTCTTCAGCTAAACCATCTTCAATAGAGATAATTGGGTACTTGTCGCAAAGTGCAGCATAGTAATCAACCATTTCAGCAGAAGTTCTTGTAATTTCCTCAGAAGCACCCTTAGCCTTAGTTTCACCAGGGAAATGATATAAACCATCTTCCATATATAATTCAGAAGAAGCAGGATCCATTGCAATTCTGATTTCTTCGCCTGGCTTATAGCCAGCCTTTTCAACAGCCTCAAGAATGTTATCAATAACCTCATCTGCTGTAGCACAGTCAGGAGCAAAACCACCTTCGTCACCTACACCTGTAGAATAACCCTTGCTCTTTAATACGCTCTTTAATGCGTGATAAATTTCACAGCACATTCTTAAAGCTTCGCTGAAAGTCTTAGCACCAACAGGCATTATCATAAATTCCTGTAAGTCAACAGTGTTGTCTGCATGCTTACCACCATTCATAATATTCATCATAGGAACTGGCAAAGTCTTAGCGTTAAAACCGCCAAGATACTGATACAAAGGCATATTAAGAGCCTCAGCAGCAGCTTTAGCAACAGCCATAGACACACCAAGGATAGCATTAGCACCAAGCTTAGCCTTGTTTGGAGTACCGTCTAAAGCAATCATTGTCTCATCAATACCAACCTGATCTAAAGCGTTCATACCAATGATTTCATCAGCAATAATATCATTAACGTTATTTACAGCGTTAAGAACACCCTTACCGCAGTATCTGTCACCGCCGTCTCTCATTTCAACAGCCTCAAACTGACCTGTAGAAGCACCTGAAGGAACAGCAGCTCTTCCCATTACCTGGTTGCCGTCACCTGTATCAACAATAACCTCTACTTCAACAGTAGGATTAGCTCTTGAATCAAGTACCTCTCTTGCTAAAACGTCAACAATTTCTAAATAACCTTTCATTTTTTGTTCTCCTTTCAAAATTGTCTTTAGTGTTAATTATAACCTATTTCATAGAAAAAATCTACAAAAATATAACAATTTTTTATTAAATTTATTTAAAATAAATTTATTTCACAAGTAAAGAGTGACCTGTCATTTCTTCAGGCTGTTCCAAATCCATCATATCAAGGAGCGTAGGAGCAATATCACAAAGCTTTCCGTCTTCCATAAGTCCCTTAGCCTTCTTGCAGTTAACAAGCACAAAAGGAACAGGATTTGTTGTATGTGCAGTAAAAGGTTTTCCTGTTTCATAGTCAACAAGTTGGTCACTGTTTCCGTGGTCAGCACAAAGGAACATCTGACTGTCTGTCTTCAAGATGCTTTCCATTACTCTGCCAAGGCAGTTATCAATAGTTTCAATAGCTTTAACAGCAGCAGACATAATACCTGTATGACCAACCATATCTGGATTTGCATAATTTATAATAATCACATCGTATTTTCCGCCTTCAATAGCATCAACAAGCTTATCTGTAACCTGTACCGCACTCATCTCAGGCTGCAGATCATAAGTGGCAACCTTAGGTGAAGGTACAAGGATTCTATCCTCTCCTTCATTAGGCTCTTCAACACCGCCGTTAAAGAAAAATGTAACGTGAGCATACTTTTCAGTTTCTGCAATTCTTGCCTGTTTTAAGCCCTTCTTAGCAATATATTCACCAAATGTATTTGTAATACTTTCTTTCTTAAATGCAACTTCTTTATTCTCAATAGTAACATCATAGTCTGTAAAACATACATATTTAACAGGGAAATAACCATTAGCTCTTTCAAATCCATTAAATTTCACATCACAGAAACATCTTGTTATTTCTCTTGCTCTGTCTGGTCGGAAGTTAAAGAAAATAATTGAATCATTCTCTTTAATTGTGGCAACAGGAGCACCGTTTTCCATTATTACAGTAGGCACTACAAATTCATCATATACTTCCTTTGCATAAGATGCTGCCATACACTCATCAGCTGAAGGTGCACTTTCTCCTTCACCTAAAACCATAGCATTATATGCCTTTTCAACTCTGTCCCATCTGTTATCTCTGTCCATAGCATAGTATCTGCCTGAAATAGTGGCTACTTTACCTACACCGATTTCTTTCATTTTAGCTTCAAGCTCAGCTATAAACCCTTTTGCAGATGACGGAGGAGTATCTCTGCCATCTAAAAAGCAATGTACATATACCTTTTCAAGTCCATTCATTTTAGCCAGCTTTAACAAGGCATAAACATGGCTTAAATGACTATGCACACCACCCGGCGAAAGCAAGCCATACAAGTGAAGAGATGTATTGTTTTCTTTACAGTTTTTAACTGCATCAAGCAATGCTTCATTTTCAAAGAAATCACCATCATCAATAGACTTCGTAATCTTTGTCAAATCCTGATAAATAATTCTGCCTGCACCCATATTGAGATGACCTACTTCAGAATTACCCATTTGACCGTCAGGCAGACCAACAGCCATACCGCTTGCGTATCCCTTAACACAGGGATATTCAGACATTATCTTATTAATTACAGGTGTGTTTGCCTGTTTTACAGCATTTCCTTCTGTCTTATCATTAAGACCAAATCCGTCTAAAATCATTAAAACAGTTGTTTTTTTACTCATTTTTTATTTCTCCTTTTGCTTCTTTTGAAACATAATTAAATTATCGGAACTTTGTTCCGATTGTTATGCTTTACATAACGGTTTTACTTTATAAATCATATACTGATTTGGCTAATGCTCCTATAGTTTATATTTATAAATTGTGAGCAACATCAAACCCATTTTTACCAAACTCATTTCATTGTCAAAGCCCTGTTACAATCGTTATACTATTGTTTACACATCAGCATTAACAATGTTTGCAAATTCCTCTTTAAGGCTGGCTCCGCCTACAAGTCCGCCGTCAATATCAGGCATTGCAAACAATTCATTGGCATTTTTACCGTTTACACTGCCGCCGTAAAGTATTCTTGTCTTCTGAGCAATTTTTTCTCCAAACATTTCACCAATACATTTTCTGATTTCGTGGCAAATTTCCTGTGCCTGTTCATTGGTAGCATGTTTGCCTGTACCTATTGCCCATATAGGCTCATAAGCAACAACAACACTTTCCGCCTGTTTGTCAGTAAGATTTTTAAGAGCTTTTTTAACCTGTATTCTAATTTTTTCAATAGTAATATCGTCTTCTCTTTCTTCTAGACTTTCACCAACACATACTATAGGTATAATACCATATTCAAAAGCCTTTAAAACCTTTTTATTGACAATTACATCATTTTCCTTAAAGTAACTGCGTCTTTCTGAATGTCCTACTATTACATATTTAACGCCAATTTCCTTCAGCATAGTAGCAGAGGTTTCTCCTGTATAAGCACCGCAATTTTCATAATGCAGATTTTCAGCACCAAGCTTAATATTAGTGTGCATTATAGATTCAGCAACAGCAATAAGATTTATTGCCGGCACACAAAGTACAACATCCACATCTTCTTTATCTATTTTATCTTTAAGTAAATTAACTAAATCAACAGCTTCCCTCGGAGTTTTATTCATCTTCCAGTTCCCGGCAACCATACGTTTTCTCATAATATTTACACCCTCTCTATGTAATTAATATGTTCCTGCTCTCATTATACTACAAGGCTGTTGAAATCTCAACAGCCTTTTTTTAAAATAGGAAATATTTTATATGATTATTTATCCTGTGCAGCAACAACACCTGGAAGTTCTTTACCCTCTAAAAACTCAAGTGAAGCACCGCCTCCTGTAGAAATATGGCTCATCTTATCGCCAAAGCCCATCTGGTTAACAGCAGCAGCTGAATCTCCTCCGCCAATAATAGTAGTTGCATCAATATCAGCCAAAGCCTGAGCTACAGCCTTTGTACCCTCTGCATAATCAGAAATTTCAAATACACCCATAGGTCCGTTCCAAACTACAGTCTTAGCATCTTTTAAAGCATCAGCATAAAGCACTCTTGTCTTTTCACCAATATCAAATCCTTCTTCATCATCAGCAATAAACGGTTCTGCAGGATTTTCAGGTCTTTCAACAGTATGATGAGGCTTGCCTGCACCAAATTCTTTAGCAACAACAGTATCAATAGGAAGAAGGAGCTTAACACCCTTTTCTTCAGCCTTTTTAACCATTTCAAGTGCATAATCCATCTTATCCTCTTCAAGGAGGCTCTTACCGATTGAATAACCCTGAGCCTTAAAGAAAGTATATGCCATACCGCCTCCGATAATAAGCGTATCTACCTTATCAAGGAGATTATTTATAACATTAATCTTATCACTTACCTTAGCACCGCCAAGAATAGCAACAAAAGGTCTTACAGGATTATTTACAGCATTGCCGAGATAATCTATTTCTTTCTGCATAAGATAACCTACAGCAGCTTCCTTAACATACTTTGTTACGCCTACTGTTGAACAGTGAGCTCTGTGAGAAGAACCAAAAGCATCATTTACATAAATATCAGCTAAAGAAGCTAAGTCCTTGCTGAATTCCTCACCATTTTTAGTCTCTTCTTTGCGGAATCTTGTATTTTCAAGAAGAATAACATCGCCGTCTTTCATATTTGCAGCAGCTGCCTTGGCATTAGGTCCTACAACCTCATTATCAGCAGCAAAAACTACTTCTTTACCAAGTTTTTCAGACAATCTCTTAGCAACAGGAGCTAAAGAAAATTCAGCACTTGGTTCCTTTGGCTTGCCTAAGTGAGAACAAAGAATAACTCTTGCACCTTCAGAAGTCAACTTCTGAATAGTGGGCAATGCAGCTACAATTCTGTTTTCATCGGTAATAACACCATCCTGTAAAGGAACATTAAAGTCACATCTTACAAGGACATTCTTACCTTTAACCTGTAAATCATCAACAGTTTTCTTATTTAACATTTTTTGTTTCTCCTTTCAAACTACATAATAAACATTACGCAAATATTGATATAACTGCACCACTACTTGTGAAACTTATATCAAACATTGCTAACATTATAACATAAAATTCCACTTATTAGAACTCTATTATTTTAACAATATTTAAGTTATAATATCCAGATAATTTATGCAAAACAACTAGAAAATATTACGATTTTACATCGATATAACATAGATTTAAAATTCTTTTACATAGTTTTGTAAAAAGGAGGGGCATTCTTGTCCCTCCATATAATAAATACATCTGCATAATAACTCATATATTGCAATTTTAAACACTTTGAATTTCTCTGTCTGAGCATTTTAACACATATTATCTGTTTTTAGCAAGATTTTTGTTGTAATTTATAAGACAGCCTGCAAGTATAATTTCTCTTTCATCATCAGTCAGGTCACCCATTTTAAGAGTAAATTTTTTCATACTGTCCTTTTTAACTACGTATGCGTCAAATTCAGTCTTCTTCTCTTTAATACCCTTTGCAGCATCAGGTATAAATATAAAGTCGCCGTTTTCAAAAGGAAGCTCACCTTCAAAAAGGAATGGGAGCATACCCCAGTTAATAAGATTAGAGCGGTATCTCTTTGTAGCATATTCATTTGCTATATTAGCCCAACCTCCGAGAACTTTTTGACAAGAAGCAGCCTGTTCTCTTGCAGAACCATCACCCGGTTTAACAGCAAATATTGTACTGCCAATACCTGTATTTTCCCTGTTTATATCAAACTTAGATTTTAAAATATCTGTAATCTCAGCAACTTCTTCTGAACTTTCTGCAGGGCATTCTCCCTTTATTCTTGCCTTTTCAGCCAACTGAATTTTCTTAGCTGTCGGCACATAATTAGGATCTTTTCTTGAAAGAGTAAACTCAGCAAGACCTAAAGGATTAGAACGATAAGAGCTTGTTTCACCTGATGGGATAAGCTCATCTGTTGTAGTAACAGGGTCAGTTATAAGACTTGCTACCTTTAATAATAAATTGTCAGTCAAAGGACTCATTTCAGGCCAAGGCTTAATATTAGGTCCATATTTAAGTTCAACACTTGTGTCAGCCTTATCATAGCCAAAGTAAACCCTGTTTTCATATACAGACTTATTAAAGAAATACTTAGGCTTAGAGAAGTTTACATCTATTTCATTTGCAGGTGTAAGATAGCCCTTATTAATAGCTGTTGCCGCAATTGAACGTGCATCCATAAGTGCAACACCTGCTATCTGACCATTTCCCGGCTTTGAACCTTCTCTGTTAGGGAAGTTTCTTGTAGAATGTCTTATACTAAGACCTTGATTGCTTGGCACATCACCTGCACCGAAACATGGTCCACAGAAAGCAGAACGTACAGTTGCACCTGCCTGCATAATCTTAAATATAGAACCATTTTCAACAAGGCTCATAAATGTAGGCTGACTTGACGGATATACACTAAGTGCAAAATCTTCTGCACCTATAGTCTGTCCTTCAAGAATATCAGCAACATCACATATATTGTCATAAGTACCGCCTGCACAGCCTGCAACAACACCCTGGTCAACATAAAGTCTTCCGTTTCTTACCTTGCTCTTTAATTCAAACTTAATATCAGGATTATCAATAGTCTTTACAGCTTTCTTTTCAACTTCATCAAGAATATCCATTAAATTAGCATTTAACTCATCAATTGTGTAAGTATTGCTTGGGTGGAAAGGCATTGCAATCATAGGCTTAATTTTAGATAAATCCACATAAACAATACCATTATAATAAGCACCATTTTCAGGCTCAAGCTTCTTATAATCCCCAACTCTGCCATGATCAGCATAATATTCCTTAACTTTATCATCAGTTTTCCATACAGAAGAAAGACAAGTAGTTTCAGTTGTCATAACATCAATACCGTTTCTGTACTCAACACCAAGTCCTTCAATACCGTCACCAATGAATTCCATTACCTTATTTTTAACATATCCGTTTTCAAAAACTGCACCAATAATAGCAAGAGCAATATCCTGAGGTCCTACAAACGGTTCAGGCTTGCCTGTAAGGTATATACCTATAACATCAGGTCTTGCCACATCATAAGTCTGACACAAGAGCTGTTTAGCAAGTTCCCCGCCGCCTTCTCCTATAGCCATAGTGCCAAGAGCACCATATCGTGTATGTGAATCAGAACCTAAAATCATTTTACCGCAGCCTGACATCATTTCTCTCATATATTGGTGGATAACAGCCTGGTGTGCAGGTACATATATTCCGCCGTATTTCTTAGCGGCAGAAAGTCCGAACATATGGTCATCTTCATTTATAGTGCCTCCTACAGCACACAATGAATTGTGGCAGTTAGTGAGTACATAAGGTATAGGGAATTTTTCCATTCCTGACGCACTTGCGGTCTGAATAATACCAACGTATGTAATATCGTGGCTTGCCATACAGTCAAACTTTATTTTTAAATTATCCATATTTCCGCTTGTATTATGTGCTTTAAGGATATTATAAGCCATAGTTTTCTTGACAGCTTCATCCTTATTAACGTCAACTCCCATCTGTGAAAGTCTAGTTTCTGCACTTCCATCATCAGGTATAAGCTCACCATTTACATAGTAAGCTCCTGTTTTAAACAATTCAACCATTAACTGTTACCTCCTAAAAAACATATTTTAAGCCAAAAATCACTATTCTACAATACAGTATAACAACAATTACAATAAATTTCAATATAAATTTTATAGATTTTGCAAGATTAACGGTTTAAAAATTCATTTTTGCTTTAATTTTCACATTTTAAATGCATATAGTGAATTGCAGCTTACCTTTCACTTCAAAAAATAAGTTTAACAGCCAAATTATCTTATTAATAAAAAATTTACCTTATTTTTTAAATATTCTGTTGCAAATTAAGCAATAGTTTAGTATACTAAATACTGAAATTGTTATTTTTTTATCAAGCATTGGAGGTGAACCTATTGATTACCATACTTGGCGGTCAGGATAAAAACATCATAGATGAATATTTAACGAGAAAACCTCTTTTTGCACAATTTTGGATAGATATAATACAGGAATACGGCTATGAAAATGGCTTTCTCACTATTTATGCCTGCAGCAGCAGAGGCAGTATTACCTGTCTTTTTGCTATACTTCTAAATAACCTTATGGTTTATTCTGATAAGGAAACAATACCTACAAAAGAAATTATAACATATCTTGATGATAATGATATTTCTTTTTCAATAGTCAAAGGAGAAGAAACTCTTGTAAGGGATTTTGAAAACTATATTAATTTTACCACTAAATACGGCACTCATATGTGTCTGCTTGAAAGAAAAGATTATATTCCGGTTAGTTATTCAGACATTATTATTGAACAGGCAATTGACAGAGATGTTGATGATATAATTGCTTTTTTTAATCAGATAGATGAGTTCAAAAGATTTATGAATGAAGAAGTTGTAAGACTTTTTATAAATTACGGTCATACCTATATGGCAGTTGATAAAGGCAAAATAGTTGCCCTTGTTATATGCAATTCCACAAGCAGAAAAATGGCTACCATAAGTTCAATTGCAACTATACCCACATCCAGGAACAAGGGATATGCTACAAAGCTTCTAAGCTATATTTGCAATTCTCTTTTAAAAATAAGCCAATCCTGTTCAGTCTGTTATGACAAGTCTGCTGCAAGCTCTATTTACACTGCCGTTGGTTTTAAAGAAATAGGCAAGCAGGCAATATATATTAAGTAAAAATGACAAATTTATTTTATTGCTCCCCATACTTTTTGGGGAGTTTTTTGTAGCAAATTACCAAATATTACAATTTATCATAATTTTTATATTAAACTATTTTTCTTTGTGCTATAATGTAACCTATCTGAAGGAAAAGGGAGCTTGCTCACTATTTCCGAAGATAGGTTACTGAGGCGTCAGCTGAAGTGTTCTGCCTTGCTTTGCAAGGCTGTTATGCGAAGCATAACCTCTGAAGGAAATGGGAGCTTATTCACTATTTCCGTTGATAGGTTACTGCGGTGCTAGCTAAAGTTATAGTATTCCTTTAACAGCTGGAACAAAGTTCCGACTATACAGGAATATTTTTATAAAAAACAATATTATTTTACAAAGGGAGAAATACTATGAAAAAATTTTTATCACTTTTACTTTCGGTAATACTCATATTGTCCTCTTTCAATATCAGTATTTTAAACGCCTTTGGAGCTTCCTCCTCCATAAGTCAAGCTTATGGCTGGTATGAAGCCATACATCTTGAATGGACAAATGACACATTGTCTCAAAACACATCAGTAGCCTACAAACTGAAAACAGATACACAATATACAGTTATTGACTCTGAACTTATACGCTCTTCCTCTACCGGCTGCCAAGCTGATATAGTAGGTATCAAAGCAGGTATTTATGATGTAAAAATTACAACCTCATCAGGTGAAACCTTAATTAAAAACGATATAAGCGTTGCTTCTCATGACCGTTCAGGATACAGCCATTTTGAGTATAATGACGGTATAGGAGGTTATAACAATGACGGAACTCCAAAAGACAATGCACAAATTATATATGTCGACAACAGCAACAAAAACACTGTAAAACTTGGTTCTTATACAGGTATTGGCAATATCCTTTATAATGCCAATAAATACTCATACCCTATTATTGTAAGAATTATAGGTACAGTTGATACTCAGACAAGAGATGCAGACGGTACAAAAACTACAGATAAAAATAATGGAGTAATTGCTATAAACGGTCTTACAGACAATGAAAAATCCAATGATTCCTATTTTAATATGCTTGATGTAAATTCCGGCAAAAATATTACTGTTGAAGGTATAGGAAATGATGCTTCAATTGAAAAATGGGGCTTTACTTTTAAGTCCTGCAACAGCATAGGAGTCCGCAACCTGACTTTCACAAAATATCCTGAAGATGCCTGCAGTTTTTCAGGCAGCTCTTCTAAAAACAGCTCATACAAGAACTTTTGGGTACACAATAACTATTTTAAAAAAGGCGAAAACAAATATGATTTAACTGACGAACAGGACAAGGGAGACGGCGACGGTTCTTCAGATTTCAGCGGCTGCAGAAACATTACATATTCCTATAATATGTTTGAAAACTGCCACAAAACATCCCTTCACGGCGGAAGCGACTCAAGCTTACAGTACAATTCCACATGGCATCATAATTACTTTATAAACTGTGGTGCACGTCTGCCTCTTACAAGACAGGTTAATCTGCATACTTATAACAATTATTATTATAAGTGTCCTATTTGTACAGATGCAAGGGCAAGTGCCTGGGTGCTTTCAGAAAATAACTATTTTGACAGCTGTACATACGCCTTTAAAACTACTGCAAATTCAACTTACGGTGATCCTATTGTAAAATCACTTAACAATGTAATGAAAAACAGCAGCGGTACAAGCGATAAAGCATCAACAATAAAAGTAACTACAGACAGAACACTTACAATAAGTGCTTCTGCCGGAACAAATACAAATAAAAATCCATATCCTAACTTTGATACAGATTCAAATGTTTTCTATTATGACAGCTCTAAAAAATGTTCAGATGTAACATATTTAACTGATGCAGAAACAGCTAAATCAGATGCTTTAACCTCTGCCGGTATAATGAAGGAAAATGCAATACTCCAAGCATATTTACCATCAGATTCAGATACGCCAACAGAATCAACAACTCTTGAACCATCAGTTGATTCAGAAAGATTTGACAAAATGGAGTTTCTTATAGAGCAAATGAGAGAAGAAACAGACCCAACAGACGGTTCACTTTGGAACAAGGAAAACACAAGTGCATTTAAATGGTCATATATAAACGGCTGTATGGCATCTGCAATGATGATGCTGGGCAGTATAAAGGGAGATGAAAGCTACAAAACCTTTGCTGATAACTATATGTCACCTTTTATAGGAACATCTAACTCGTCAACTAAAGGATATATAGCAGACAACAATTTTAAGATTTCAAACTACACTCTTGATGACCTTAACAGCGGCAAAGCACTTATTGAGCTTATAGCCTCAGGTTCATCAAACAGCAGCAAGTACAAAAATGCAGTAAGCAGCACACTTTATTCAAATGTACTTCAGTATATACTTTCAAACCAGACAACATCAGAAGGAAACCTTTGGCATAAAAAAACATACCCATATCAGGTATGGCTTGACGGCATATATATGGAAACCCCATTCTGGCTTGAATATGAATTGGAAGTTGCCAATGACAGTACAGCTTTTATAAATGCCTGTGATAACGTTACTAAGCAGATACAAAATGTTTACAGCAAGCTCAGAAACAACTCAACAGGACTTTACTACCACGGTTATGATGCTCAGGCTGACAGTGCAAGCAGCAGCTATAATCCATCATCTGCAATGAGTTGGGCTGCAAGCGGAACAGGACATTCAGCAAATTATTGGTTAAGAGGTACAGGTTGGTATGCTATGGCTCTTGTTGATAATATTGCATTTATACAAAAGGCAGAAAAGAAATTCAGCATTGACCTCTCTGCACAGAAAAATACACTTATTGATATTTATAAAGATTTAATGAATTCTATGCTTAAATATCAGGACTCAGACACTAAGCTTTGGTACCAGGTTATAGATAAACCGGTAGAAAATTATAACTATCTTGAAACAAGTGGTTCTGCTGCTATGAGTTATGCCCTTATGAAAGGCTATAATATAGGCATTGCAGATAACAGTTATTACAATAAAGGTCTTGAGGTTTTCAGAAGCCTATGTGACAACAAGCTTTTATATACTAACAACAACAGTCAGGTTACTCTTACTGATATATGTATGACAGCAGGTCTTGCAGGTCCTTCCTCAGGTTCTACATCTTCTTCTGCAACAAGAGGTCCCGGATATAAAAACAGAGACGGCTCTTATAACTACTATATATCAGAAAGAACTGTAGAAAACGATGCAAAAGGAGTTGCACCTCTTATATTTGCATATTGTCAGATTCTTGATTATAACAACAACGGTGGTGAAATTGTAACAGAATCTACTACATCTGTAATGACAACAGAAACTACTACTGAAACTACCACAGCATATACATCAAATGTAGGTGAAACAGTTATTATCGGTGGTACAGGTAATTCCGTATCAATGACTCCATCTTCATTTGCATCAGGAACCTGCAGCAGTAATGTATCAAGCAGTGACGGTATATTTACACTTTCTGCAAATTCAAGCAAAACTATTAAAGTATCATCTGACTACATAGATTTAGGCGGCGGTGGAAGTGTAACTTCACCAAGAAATATAGGTGTTAAGGTAACCGGCAATGCCGTGCTTACAATTAAATACTTTAACAGCGGCTCAGCAGACAGAGCACTTGCAGTTGAAAGCTCAGACGGCACATTTAAGAAAACAGCTACAGCTCCCCAAGGAGGTTCAACAACAAATGTTTCTGCAATTAACTATACAATTGCATCACCTGATACATACTATATTTATTCAACAAGCGGAGGAATAAAAATAACTGAAATTACTGTTACATATTCCAATGGTACAAAAGTAATAATAGGTGATATTGATTTAAACGGCACAATTAACAAAACCGATGTCTCACTGCTTCTAAAGCATATTTCAGGAATATCCGAAATATCTGATGAAAAACAGCTTGCAGCGGCAGATTGTAACGGGGATAAAAAATATGACTTATCTGATGTAATAGCAATATTAAAATACTTGTAAAACAAATAAGGGTGACATTGTAAAGTTTTTTACAATGTCACCCTTGAATATATAATTTACTTTACTTCTATCTGACACATTCTCATTGTTTCAAGTGCTGCATTATGACTATCAACAGTAACTCCTGCACAGCATTTACTGTCAACACTTATATTTACTTCCGGCATATATGCTTTAAAAAGCAAAGCATTTGACACCACACATATATCTGTACAAAGTCCTACCAATTCAATTTCAATTGCTTCTTTGTTATTTTCACTTTTCAGCATTTCTGCCAGTTCCACAGAGCCAAAAGTAGTTTTATCTACAACAACAACATTTGAAAGAGCCTCTTCAATTTTTTTATCTAACTCCCAGCCTTTTGTATTCCTTACACAATGTATGACAGGCAAATGTCTGCCCTCACTTGTGTTTAAGTAATCTTCTGTATGTGTATCTCTTGTAGCATATATATTTTCTTTATCATATTCATTTATTTTTTTCACTACAATATCAACAATATTTTCAGCTTCTTTAGTGCCTAATGAACCAATAATAAAATCATTTTGCATATCAACTACAACAAGTACTTTTCTCATAAAAGCCTCCCGTTTTTAAAAAATTCTGTCCCCATTTTTTACTTTCTCACAAGGCATAAGAAGCACGACGCCCTGTTCAGACTCACTTCCCAGAATTCTGACTTCACTTTTAACACTTCCAATGTGCATAGGTGTAAGATTTATACAGCATACAACCTGTCTGCCCATCAAATCTTCAGGGCTGTACAGTTCTGTAATTTGTGCAGAAGATGTTTTTGTGCCTATTTCAGCACCAAAATCTATCGTTACTTTATACGCAGGCTTTTTTGCCCTCTTATTTATATCCACACCAACAACAGTACCAACTCTTACATCTACCTTATCAAATTCCTCTATGCTAATCATTTTATCACCTACTGCTGTTCGCTTGTTGTCTCTGTTGTGACTTCTGCTGCATTCTGATTTAGACCTTCAGAAAGTACACTTAGATTTTTATATGTAATGCAGGCAAAAATTATAAATAAAACCAAAGCAATAACCAATATTATTTCAGCAACTTTAGTATTTTTTCTTTTCATAATCTAAACCTCCTTAAGCCTTTAAAAAATTTACAATTTTATTCCACTCAGCATTTACAGAACCCTGTGCAAAGAAAGGTTTACCGCCGCCTCTTCCATTTAATGCAGTATTCATTTCTTTTACAAACTGTCTTAAATCTCCGTCTTTTTCACACACAGCGTATTTATATCCCTCTTCATCACTGCCTGAAAATACGGCAATCCTGCCTGTACATCCGCTTTCCATAAGCATATTTGCAAGATTTCTTACAGCATTAGGATCCAAGCCGTTTTCACAAATTACAACACTGTCTTTGCCTGCATACTCTTTTACTATGCCTTCAAGTCTTTTATTCTGCATTTCAATTACATAAGATTTTAATGATTGATTTTCATTTAAAAGCCTGTCAACAGCCTTAGCTGTCTCCTTTACCTTTGCAGAAAGCAAATTAGATATTTCCTTGTTCTGTTCCATTACTTCTGTAATATGGTCAAATGCTCTTTTACCGCAAAGCATTTCGATTCTTACTCCGCCTTTATAAGCCTGACAGGAAAACATTTTAATAATACCCAGTTCACCACTGTATCTTACATGAGTACCACAGCAAGCACACAAATCAGCTCCCGGAAATTCAACAAGTCTTACTTCACCCTGAAGCTCTTTTTTACTTCTGTATTCCATATTTTTAAGTTCTTCACCTTTTGCAGTAAAGATTTTACACTCTTTATTTGCCCATACATACCTGTTAGCCCTAAGCTCAATTTCCTGCACCTGTTCCCATGTCAGTTCACCGTCAAGGTCAAGAGTTATCATATCACTTCCCATATGAAAGCCAACATTATTATAGCCATACTTTTCATGGAACATACCGCTTACAATATGCTCTGCTGAATGCTGCTGCATAAGGTCAAAACGTCTTTCCCTGTCAATGATTCCCTTTACTTCAGCACCCTCTTCAAGAGGTTTGTCTGTATAATGAATAATTTCTTCGCCTTTTTCACCTACATAAATTACATTTGCATCACCTATAACGCCCAAATCGCAAGGCTGTCCGCCCCCTTCAGGATAAAACGCAGTATTATCAAGTACAACAGCATATCCCCTTTTATCTTCTTCACATTTTATAACCTTAGCTGTAAATTCTTTTATATAAGCGTCTTTGTAATATAGTCTGTTTAAATCCATTTTTTCTCTCCTTACATCAGTTCTCCATACATTGTTTCTTCTCCAGCTATGTCAGTCAGCTTAACCATTATAAGCTCGTTTACAAGATTTCTTTCAGACTTGCACAGTACTTTAATATAATTTCTTGTGTGACCTTCATAATAACCATTTTCAAATCTTTCAAAAAGCACTTCCATAGGTTTATTAATATACTCAGACATAAATTCTCTGTTTAATCTGTTGCTTAATTCAAGCATTTTATGACTTCTTTCACTTTTAACTTCAGGTGAAACCTGAGGTCTGATTTTAGCCGCAGGTGTTCCTGTTTTAGGTGAATAAGGGAACACATGTATTTTGCTGAGTTTTACTTTTTCTGCAAAATCATAGCTTTCATTAAAATCCTCATCTGTTTCAGTAGGAAATCCAACTATAATATCTGTTGTAATTGCAACATCAGGGAATGTTCTTCTAAGTCTTTTGCATGCAGCTTCATATTCCTGTGTTGTATATCTTCTGTTCATTTTTTTAAGCGTATTATCTGAGCCGCTTTGTAAAGATAAATGATAGTGTTCACACACCTTTTCAAGCCTTGCCATTCTTTCCACAAATTCGTCATCAACAGCTTTTGGCTCCATAGAACTAAATCGTATTCTCTCAATACCATCAACACAGTGAACCTTTTCTATTATATCTGCCAGTGTAATATTCCCCAAATCTATGCCATAGCTTGCCACATGAATTCCTGTAAGCACAACTTCTTTAAACCCGTTTTCAGCAAGAGTTTTAACTTCATCTATAATATCCTCGGGTTTTCTGCTCCTTACCGGTCCCCTCGCATAAGGAATAATACAGTAAGTGCAGTATCTGTTGCAGCCCTCTTGTATTTTAATGTAAGCTCTTGTTCTGTCTTTAAGTCTTGACACTTTAAGCCTTTCAAATTCCTTTTCTTCTCTTATATCTGTAACAGTATTTACAACACCGTTTTCAGCCTTATATGCCTCTACAATTTCAACAACCTTACTTCTGTCCTTAGTACCAATTACTATATTAATACCTTCAATACCGGCTACAGTTTCAGGCATTACCTGAGCATAACAGCCTGTTGCCACAATTATTGAATTCTTATTCTGCCTTCTTGCACGTCTTATCATCTGACGTGATTTCTTATCACCAAAGTTAGTTACAGTACAAGTATTTATAACATAAATATCTGCTGTTTCATCAAATCCGACTATTTCATAACCCTTTTCAGCAAAAAGTTCTGCCATAGCCTCGCTGTCATATAAATTAACCTTACAGCCTAAGGTTGTAAAAGCTATTCTATTCATATTTACATCTCCAAAAATTTATTTTAAAATGCTATTCCTATTTTAACAGAAATGTGTTATATTTAAAAGTAGTATTTTTAAAAAAGGAGAGAAATTTAATGAATACCCCCGAAACAGAAAAAAAGCTGGTACAGCTTGTAGAATACAAGATAAAAGATACTCTTTTAAATTTAATATATGACTTGGCAGAAAACCCAGCCAAAAAAGCAGATTATATAGTACCTCAGTCAGTACTTGACATAAAGGACAGGCTTGAAAAGTCCTACACAGATATTGAAAACATTCTTGAAACAACAGAAAGACAAGCCTTTGAAGAAGAATTAAGTTCTATAACAAAAGAAATTATCTCCTGTGCCATTAATGTAAATAAATACACATCATTTAATGAACAGCTTGGCGAAAAGCTTTTAAAAGCATTTAAACTTAACGATATTAAAAATATGGACAGCAGTATTCCTCTTAACAACAGCGGGATTACTGATACCGTAAGGGGTTACACTTCAATTCTCACTGATGATTTTGAAGGGAAATATTCTATGGCAAATCTTATTTCCGTATTGCCTTTAAGAATGACAAGAGACCGCTATGACGACTACGTAACAAAGGGTGTCAGACTTTTAACAAAAGACTTGCCAAAGGAGTTTGCAAATTCCTGTATAGACAGATTAAAGGATATGTTTTATGCAGACTGCAAGGATAGTTTTAAATCTGATTTTCCTCTTATGTATGAAAAACTTAAGGCTACAGAAGAAAGCATAGATGAGTTTGATAAGGATGGTATTACAGAAGCCCTTAATGATATAGACGGTAATATTGAGGCTATACACAGCATATATGCACTTTTAAGTGTATATTTTAATGATGTTATTTATATGCAGGTACTTTCAATGTTTGCTGTTGACCCTGAATTTTTATTCAGCAATGATATGGTTTTAAAGGATTTGTATTACTCTCTTAAAGATGTCATTACAACCAAAGATACATCTTTCCTTGAGGATATATTTGAAAGAACAGAAAATGAAATAAGTGAACGTTTTGACCTCTCAAAACCTATTGAAGAAGAAATTTCAGAAAAACTCAGAGGAATTTCAGAGGAAGAATACAATAATCTTACTGTTGATGTAAAAACGGCGATTAATGTAAACAACACTATTTCCGAAATGTTTTACAGCGAACTTGACCAGCAGCTTATGCTTTCAAGAGGTACAAATGACGATGTTGAGAAGATGACAAAAGAACTTCTGGACTACATTAATGAAAAAACTTCAGAAATGCCAAATAGCGAAAGAAAGTTTTTAAAACAAACTTTTCTCAAAAATATCCCTTGTCCTATGACAAAAGAGGAGCTTTGCACTTACTGTGCATATTCTCTTGACGGTATAAGTGACAGAGAATTAAGCCTTATGACATACGGCAATATATTCCAGATTACAGATGAGGCAATGAAAGAAATTCATAATCAGGAGCACAGCAGCCATCACCATCACCACCATGATCATAACTGTAACTGCAATCACGAACACGAACATGAGCATAATCATGAGCATGAACACAACTGCAGCTGCTCTCATCATCATTAAAAATATAAGGCGGTTTTTAAGACCGCCTTTTTATATATTTAAATTCATTAACATTTTAGTTTATTTATTATTTCATCAAGCTCTTCATTAGCCTTTATATCATCTTTTGGCTTAATATCAGATGTATGCAGACACCTTACATATCCCTCAGCCTTTACATTAAGCCCCATAAGCATTATTCTTATAGTTTTCTCACAGTCAGCAGAATTAACAACAAAGTCGCCTCCGCCTACCACTATAATATATCCCTTTTTAGGCTTTAATTTTTTACCGCTCATAAAGAACATCTGTGTCCTTGACATCATTGACAAAAGCACGCCTGTAGGCTGATTATAGTATAACGGAGTTGCAACAACAATGTTGTCATACTCATCAATGTTGTTTAAAATTTTACTGACTTCATCATTGTAAATACATTTCCCGCTTTTGCATTTCCTGCAGTCAATACAAGGAGAAAAATCCGTATAATAGGCATTTATCAAATCACACTCAATTTCTTCTTTTATTTTATTTACAAAATACATTGTGTCACCGTTTTTCCTCGGCGAACCATTTATAATAAGTGTTTTCATATTTCACCTCTTAATATCATTTCATACGCTTGCTGACATAAGTATACCACAAATTTAAACTTGAATATATACATTTCAACAAATTTGTGCTATACTAAAAATTATTAAAATTCAGGTGATAACTATGACATATAAAGAAGCCTTAAATTATATAAAAGAAAATTCAGCAAATTCCATAATCCCGGGATTAAGCAATATGGAAAAGCTCTGTACTCTTTTAGGCAATCCGCAAAAGAAAATAAAAACAATACATATCGCAGGTACCAATGGCAAAGGTTCTGTAGGTTCATTTATTTCTCAGGGACTTATTGAAAACGGCTATAATGTAGGCAGATATACATCTCCCTCCGTTCTTGATTACAGAGATAAATTCATATATAACAATAAATGGATAAGCGAAAATGAATTTGCAGAAACTGTAAGCGAGATAAAGGATATACTTTCATTTTCAGACTGCAAACCAACTGTGTTTGAACTTGAAACTGCCATTGCCTTTTACTGGATCAGCAAAAAACAATGTGACTTTGCAGTCATTGAAACAGGAATGGGAGGCAGACTTGACGCCACTAATGTTACAGACAAAATACTCTCTGTAATCACTCCTGTAGCTGTTGACCACACTAAGTTTTTAGGAAGCACAATTGAAGAAATTGCTTTTGAAAAAGCAGGAATAATAAAGGATACAGCTGTATCAGCACAGCAAATACCCTCTGTACAGAACATTTTACATAAGAACTCCTCTGATATTACATTTGTTAATAATGAAGATATTAAGAATATTTCTTACAGCACAGAAGAAACTGTATTTTCATATAAAGATTTTAAAAATGTAAAGATAACAATGCTTGGCAAATTTCAGGTTGAAAATGCCTGCCTTGCTTTAGAAGCACTTTCAAAGCTTTCATCTATGGGCTATAGTATTAACAATTTAGAAGCATCATTGCAAAATGCCGTTTGGAACTGCCGTTTTCAGGTAATAAGCAGAAAACCTCTTATTATAATAGACGGTGCTCACAATCCCCATGGCATTAATGCCCTTGCTGAAAATATCCGCCTTTACCTTAAAGACAAAAACCTTGTATTTATTACAGGAGTTCTTAAAGATAAGGCTTATGACAAAATGGCAGAAACCTTTGCCCCTTTTGCAAAGAAAATATTTACTGTCACATCAGACAGTCCACGGGCACTTCCCGCTGAAGAATATGCCAAAGTTATAAGCAAATTTAACAATAACGTAACAGCCTGCCCCACAGTAGAGGCGGCAATAACCTCAGCACTTGAATATGACAATATATTAATTTTTGGCTCCCTTTCATTTATGGGGGAAATATACAGTTTTTTTAAGGAGGAATTATGGAAAGCTACAACAAAATAATTAAAAACAGCCTCTTTAAAAAAACTATGTCTGCTATAAACCAAAAAGAGAAAAACCGCATTTTCTGCTGTCACAGCATTGAACATTGTCTTGATGTTGCAAGAATTGCCTATATACTTACTCTCGAAAATAATTTAAATATATCAAAAGATATAATTTATACCACAGCCCTGCTCCATGATTTGGGCAGAGCATACAGCGATAGTGAACATAACAAAAAAAGTGCTGAAATAGCAAAACAAATTTTAGAGGAATGTAATTACCCTGCTTTTGAAACAGACCTGATTATATCTGCAATATTAAATCACAGAAGAAATGCTGAATATCTCAACGATTTAAGTGATATTATTTGCAGAGCAGACAAGCTTTCAAGACAATGCTATGACTGCAATGCCCAATCCCTGTGTTACTGGGAAGAAGAAAAAAGAAATGAGAGTATAAAATATTAAGGAGAGTTTATATGATAATACGAAACAAAGAATTTAAAGACAGAACATATATAATGGGTATACTCAATGTTACTCCCGACAGTTTCAGTGATGGCGGCACACACAACACTCTTGACACAGCATTAAAACACACAGAAAAAATGATTAATGAAGGTGCTGATATTATTGACATCGGAGGCGAATCCACACGCCCCGGCTATACTCTTATAACAGACGATGAGGAAATTTCAAGAGTTGTTCCCGTAATAGAAAAAATAAGAGAAAACTTTGATATTCCTCTTTCCATTGATACATATAAATCAAAAGTTGCCAAAGCAGCAGCCGAAGCAGGGGTTGACCTCATTAACGATATATGGGGCTTCAAATATGACGAAAAAGTTGCGGCTGTTACAGCAGAACACAATCTTGCCTGCTGTCTTATGCACAACAGAAAAGAGCCCTTATATGACAACTTCCTTTCAGACGTTATTTCAGACCTTAAAGAAAGCCTTGACATAGCAGAAAAATACGGAATTGATAAAAGCAAAATCATACTTGACCCCGGTGTAGGCTTTGCCAAAAGCTATGAACAGAATTTAGAAATTATAAATAACCTTGAAATTTTAGACCAACTTGACTGTCCTGTACTTTTAGGTACATCAAGAAAATCTGTAATAGGATTAACACTTGACTTGCCCGCAGCTGAAAGAGTTGAAGGCACAATAGCCACAAGTGTAATTGCTATTTTAAAAAACTCACTCTTTGTAAGAGTGCACGATGTTAAAGAAAATAAAAGAGCTGTATTAATGACAGAAAAAATTATAGGCAGGTGGTAATTGTGGGTAAAGTAATTATAGATAAACTCGACTGTTACGGCAGACACGGTGTTTTAAAGGAAGAAAATGTATTGGGCCAGCACTTTTTTGTAACCTGTATTATGGATACGGACTTTGAAGAGGCGGCAGAAAACGATGATATAAATAAAGCAGTTAATTATGCTGAAGTATCACAGTTTATCACAGCCTATGTAAAAGAAAATATTTTTAAGCTTATTGAAACTCTTTCTGACAGGCTTGCAAGTGAAATACTTATTAACTTTAACGTAAAATCAGTTGAAATAAAAATAGAAAAGCCATCAGCTCCCATAGGTCTCCCCTTAAAAACAGTGGCAGTCTCTATTACAAAGAGCTGGAACAAATGCTATTTAAGCATAGGCTCAAACTTAGGTGACAAAAAGGCATATCTTGACTTTGCCGTAAATTCATTAAAGTCCGATAAAAATATAAAAGTAAATAAAATATCAAACTATTTAAAAACAGAGCCCTATGGCTATGAGAAGCAGGACGAATTTTTAAACGGCTGTATAGAAATTGAGACTATATATTCCCCTCACAACCTTTTAAAGGTTATAAACACTATTGAAGCAAATGCTGACAGAAAAAGGGAAATACACTGGGGGCCGAGAACTCTTGATATAGATATTATTTTCTATGGTGACAAAATTATAAATGACAATAAGCTTACTATTCCTCATATTGATATGGAAAACAGATTTTTTGTACTGAAACCTTTGGCAGAAATTGCCCCATACGCAATTAATCCTGTTACAAATAAATCAGTTAAAGAAATGCTTAACATACTTAATAAGAAAATATAATTTGACATACCCCGCCAAAGCGGGGTATACTTAAAAAAATATAGTAAACCAACTATATCGAATTTAGTTTACAATGGAGGCAAAAATGGAATTATACAACAAAATTATAAATGGCTGCACAGCTTCAAAAGCTGATTTAATGACATTAACAGATTATGATTTAGACGCATTGTGCACCTTTGCCGATAAAATAAGAAAGCATTTTATGGGTAATTCATTTGATATATGCACAATTATAAACGGCAAAAGCGGCAAATGTTCTGAAGACTGCAAATACTGTGCCCAGTCAGCACACTACAGCACAGACTGCCCCGAATACCCTCTTTTACCAACGGATAAAATAGAAACTTATGCTCAGTATAATGCCTCTAAAGGTATAGCACATTTTTCCGTAGTGACCTCAGGCAAAAAACTTACAAAAGACGAAATAAATTCTCTTTGCAGTACATACGGCAAAATAAATAAAGAATGTAACATTAAGCTCTGTGCCTCTCACGGACTGCTAGATTATGAAAGTCTTAAAGCTATAAAAAATGCAGGTGTTACACGCTATCACAATAACTTGGAAACTTCAGAGAAATATTTTAAGAATATATGCACTACACATAGCCCTCAGGATAAAATCCGCACCATAAAAGCGGCTCAGGAGGCAGGTCTTGAAGTTTGCAGCGGCGGCATAATGGGACTTGGTGAAACTATGGAGGACAGAATAGATATGGCACTGCAGTTGCAGAAACTTAATGTAACTTCTGTTCCCATAAATATACTTAATCCAATTAAAAATACTCCTTTAGAACATAACAAAATACTTCCATATAATGAAATAAAGCGAATTATAGCCATTTACCGCTTTGCCCTGCCCGATAAATTTATAAAACTTGCAGGCGGCAGAGGACTTTTGCCTGATAAAGGCAAATCACTGTTCTTATGCGGTGCAAACGGAGCAATATCAGGTGATATGCTTACAACTGCAGGCATAACAATTGATGAGGATAAAAAAATGCTTTCTTCTATTGGTTACAAACTTTAATGAATTTTTAATTATTATACTATTGATAGTTTTAATTTTTAGGTATATACTTAGGATACTAAGTAACAAGGAGGGTTATATATGAAAATTAAGCCATTGATTACAATTATAATGTCATTATCTTTATTAATACCTGCCAATGTATATGCTTACAGCAGTCTTGAAGTCATTGAATGGGCAGATGATAAAGGTGCTGTTGAACAATATAATATTGTAACTGATTTAAAAGGACTTAAAGGTGTAACAGACAAAAACGGTACGGTCATAATGGATATTGTTTATAAAGATATAAAACTTTTACCGGGCTGGAACAAATTTGCCGTTCAGAAATCAAGCGGCAGATGGTCTGTTATTGACTTGTCAGGCAAAAGCTATTTAAAAAACACCTATGACTATATTGATACTCAATACTGTGACAAAGGCTATATAGAAGTCGGATATTATGGCGAAAATGAATTTAAAAACAATGTTGGCATAGTAGATAAAAATATGAATTTAGTTGTTCCCGTTGAATATCAGACATATATATACACAAATAAAAGTGAATTGCTTTTAGGCAAGCTCAATTCAGACAATTGCTATGACTACTACAAATTACAGGAAGACAATACCCTTGAATATATTAGAACGCTTCCCGGAATTTTAAGTGCGGACAATAAAAATGTCAATTATTATTTAACTTCTTATAAAGTATGCAATGAATATAATGCCGAAACTGAAAAGTATACAAGAGGCTATATAACAACATTGGGTATGGCAGATGAGAACTATAATATAATAATTGAACCAATATATGAAAACACCGTTTTCTCTTTCAACAACAATCTTGCCATAGTAAAAAAGGATAGTACATACTATGAATCAACTTCCACAGGCAAAACAGGCAACGGCAAATACGGCATAGTCGACAGAAACGGAACAGAGATTGTTCCCTGCAATTATGATTCAATTGTAAGAAAGGGAACAGATTATGTCCTTACTCTTAACAGTGACAAGACAACTTTAAGTGTTAATGAGCTCTACAGCACAGATGACAGCACAATAAAAATATTGATAAACGGCACTCTGCTTAACAGTGACAACAAACCTGTTATTATTAATAATTCTGCTATGCTTCCCCTCAGGGATATAGCTGAAGCCCTTAATGCCCGTGTCAGCTGGAATTCTGCATCAAAAACAGCGGTTATTTCTAAAGATAATGTTGCAGTATCAATTACTGTCGGAAGTGACATAATGCTTGTTGGCAATAAATCTGTCCCGGTTTCACAGCCTGCTCAGATTATAGACAACATAACTTATGTACCACTCAGAAGTCTTGCTTCAGCATTAAACTGCATAATAGATTGGGACAGTACTAATAAAGTTATAACTATAACTTCTGTTTAAAATTAAAATATACTTTGCTTAATAAAATAAGGCAGTCAGCGTAAGCTAACTGCCTTATTTATAACTTAAACAAAGTATAATTATAAGTTATATAGTTATTAAACAAGTCTTCTTCCCATAAGGACGCCCATAATTGAAGCCATCATAAGCCCTCTGGTCCAGCCGCTTGAATCTCCAAGGCAATACAAACCTTTTATGTTTGTATTAAAATCCTTATCCATCTTCACCCTGTTGCTGTAAAATTTAAGCTCAGGCGAATAAAGCAGCGTTTCAGTTGATGCAAACCCCGGTACAACGTGGTCAACAGACTGAATAAAGTTAATTATATTTATCATAGCTCTGTATGGCATAGCCGCAGTAATATCTCCTGCAACAGCGTCAGGCAGTGTTGGCTTTAGGTTAGACTGTGAAAGCTCTTTCTGCCATGTTCTCTTGCCGTCCAGTATATCTCCGAATCTCTGCACAAGTATATGTCCTGCACCAAGCATATTAGTAAGCTCACCGACTTTCTGTGCATAGGCAATAGGCTGATTAAATGGCTCACTGAAGTTATGAGAGCAAAGTATTGCAAGATTTGTATTGTCAGACTTTAAATCCTTGTAAGAATGTCCGTTTACAACGGCAAGGTCATTGTCATAGTTTTCCTGACTTACAAATCCCCCTGGATTTTGGCAGAAAGTACGCACCTTGTTTTTAAACGGCTTAGGGTATCCAATAAGCTTTGATTCATAAAGCACGTTATTTACTTTTTCCATTATTTCATTTCTTACTTCAACTCTTACGCCAATATCCACTGTTCCTGGCTGATGTGCAATATTGTGCTCAGCACATATTTTTTCAAGCCAGTCAGCACCTCTTCTGCCTGTTGCCACAACTATACTTTCAGCATATACTTCCTTTTCTTCCTTACTGTTTGAAAGCATTACACCTTTGCATATATTGTCTTCCAGTATCAGATTTCTGCACTCATATCCAAATATAATTTCAACACCGTTGTTAAGTAAGTACTGTTCAATTTCATAATAAATTTTCTGAGCCTTTTCAGTTCCCAAATGACGTATAGGACAGTCAACAAGTTTAAGCCCTGCTTGTATTGCCCTTTTTCTTATATCCTTAACTTCTTCTGTATTTCCTATTCCCTCAATATGGTCATCTGCACCAAATTCAAGATAAATGTTATCAGCATAATTTATTGTTTCCTGTGCAAGTTCCTCACCTATAAGACTTGGCAAATCTCCGCCTACCTCATAGCTTAAAGACAGCTTGCCGTCAGAAAAAGCACCTGCCCCTGAAAAGCCTGTTGTAATATGACAATAAGGCTTACAGCTTACACATTGCTTAGTCTTGCTTTTTGGGCAATGTCTTTTTTCAATAGGCATACCCTTTTCCACAATCAATATTTTTTTATTGCTTCCCTTTTTTATCATTTCAAGAGCAGTAAAAATACCTGCGGGACCTGCACCGATAATTACAACATCTCTTTTCATAAATTTACCTCCTGTAACTACAGCCATTTATATTAACATATAAAAAACTGCCCAATTTTGACTACAATATTCCCTTTCAGGATTAATATAGTCAACTGTAGGCAGTTGGTAGAAACGCTTGCCCCTTATGCAAGCTTATATATTTAATCTCAAACGATAAAATTATATCATATTAATATACCATTGTCAATACGTTTTTATATTGTTTACATATTATTAATGTGTTAATTATTGGTTATTTTTTTTACATAATACCATTATGCAATAAATAAACATACTTGCAAAATAAATTATTTGTGATATAATATAGAT
Source organism: uncultured Eubacteriales bacterium (assembly GCA_905201505.1). GTDB lineage: Bacteria > Bacillota > Clostridia > Lachnospirales > CAG-274 > Gallispira. The sequence goes on from CAJKOJ010000020.1 coordinate 29,382, forward strand.
ATAATAAATGCCGCCTGGAAAAATGTAGTCATTTTTTACATTTTTTGGCTTGTTTACTGCACTTTCTGAAAATGCAGTAAAATAAGAAATGGCTTATTTACTGAGGTTAAAGAGAAACAAGGGTTGTATTGAAACAGTATTTGTAAAATACCTTAGAATTTTTGCTTGTTGGTTAAAGAGAAACAAGGGTTGTATTGAAACTTTTTTATTTCTTTTACCTTAGGTAAAGAAATTGTAGTGTTAAAGAGAAACAAGCGTTGTATTGAAACCAAAACATATAACTATTTTTTACAGGTAAATGACCGTTAAAGAGAAACAAGCGTTGTATCAACCCCCAAGCTAACCTTTACGTATTTCCATTAATGAAAGTTTAAAGGCATTAAACAAAAAACAAAAAAACTGCTCTGTTCACAATTAACAGAGCAGTTTTTTGTATTATTAAAAATATCTTTACAAATCAATACACTACCTAAAAAAAAGAGCACAAGGTAGCTAAATACCTTGTGCACACTTTTTTTCTTCTTCATCAATTCTATGATTTATCACGCTAAATTTACACCGATTAAATTTTTAAATACTCACTGTTACTTTACCAAATAATTTCAATTGGCTATTTTATCTCCATCTATATTCCCCTGTTCTTCATCACCTTCAAATTCGTCTGTAGTATCAACTACACTGTCAATATACGCTCTCACATCTAGTCTGTATGGTCTGCTGATAGGTATTACATCGCCGTTAGTGAGTATAATTGTCTCACTTCTGCATTCTTTCACATAATTTATATTTATTAAATATGACTTATGTATAAGTATAAATCCGGGCACAGGGTCAAGGTCGCATATTCTTCCGTAGCAGCTATACTCCCCGTCAGTAGTCACAATAACTAACTTTCTTCCTTTACAAGTAAAATATAAAATATCCTTATATAAAATCATTTTTACATTACAGCGATTCTTTACTCCGAAGAAAGATTTAATATCATTTCTTACGCCTTCAATAGCCTCAAACATTTTATCAATGTCTTTCTCTTTCACAGGCTTACGCATAAAATATAAAGGTCTGCTGTTAAAAATTCTCAAGTCATACGTCGGTTTATCACTTATATATACAAGGCTTACAGATTGATTGTTAAGTTCTTTTCTGATATATTCACCAATTTTAAACCCGCTGGTCTTGCCAATTTTCGTATTCATAATAATAACATCATAGTCAGCACCGGAATTAATATTGGATAACATTTCCTCACTATCATAAAACTTGTCGATTTCTATCCTTAATGACCATCTTACAATGTGATACATCAACATTTTTTCGATATTGTCGCAAGATTTAACATCTGTGTCGCAAATTGCAATATAAAGCATATTCATAGCACTCTCCCTCCTATTACGTTAATATTTTTAATATATTAGATGAGTTTATTGTATACTATATTACAAAATTTGTCAATATA